>NZ_JBUOIV010000060.1:0-33519 GCF_055467485.1 Desulfosarcina sp.
TTCCGGCTCCTATTTTGTCAAAGATCAGGGGCCTTAACTGGCATAGTCATAAAATGACTTTTTCAAGATCGACTAATCAGTTCTGCCTACCAATTTCTGCCCAATCAGGAACGGTGTATATCGGTTTCTTTGGATACAGCTCCAACTTATCATCAGATTTGACAGGTTCCGAATGATAAAGATAATCTCAATTAGTACGAAACCGCTCCGCGGTAGTTTTAGCCCACTTTTTTATAATGGTTTCGAACCAAATTGTTTTTTCGAATTTATATGCAGCTTTTTTGACCGGGGTGGTAAATTTCCACTTTACAGATATAAATGACAATGCGATGCTACTAGTTGAAATTATAATGAAAAGAGAAAGTGAATACTTTACCCATACAGCAGTTTACATGCCAGACTGGAATACGGCTTCGTACACATCTGTTTTATCGATCATCCCGCCCATCAAATTGACCTCTGATTTTTTATTACCTCAGCCATTTAGCAGCTAAGCCAAAACTTATTGGGGATTGTCGCGGGACGATAGATAGAACACTTGTTACGTATCACAGATCGACAAGCCTGAACCAACATCTTGTATTTTAATTACAATTTGATATGCTCTGTAAATCCCAACCTGAGCGACCACTGCTGACGTGAGCCCCATCGGATCGCTGGCGATTAACAGAATTACGTATCAAGATCGATTTTCGAATACCAACTCTACTGTGGAGACATGCCGCATTTACGGATAATGTTAGGATTCTTGACTGTTGAGTGCAGGCCTAAAAACGATTTCTGGGAAATCGAATTAACGGGATAAAATTCGTTTTCACAACTCAAAAAATAGAGTCTGGCCTTCTGTCTGGACAAAATAATGTTACCCTTTAAAACTGTTCCGGCAATAAGTCTCGCTAACCCTGAAAGCTGCGACCAGGGCCAGAATCGATAAAAGGATCATAGCGATGAACCCGTTCTGGTAATCGGCGGGGCTGTATATCCGGACGTCGTTTGCTATGGTACCATCCCAAGTCAAATCCGCGATATATCCGAATAGAGGCTGGGCCAGGGCCGTGCCGATGAAACAGCCTGTGTTGACAACGCTGACCCCCATGCCGGAAAGTTGTGGGTGGACAATCTCTTTGGCTGCGGCAAAAGTAATGACAAAGCCGGATGCTGAGAATCCCATAAAGGCAAAGATCGCGAAACCGCTTATTCCCGGTGTCCAGGGCAAATACATGAGTATGATCCAGGACAGGACATAAGCCGCAGCAGCTGATATAAGAAATGGTTTTCTCCTGCCGATTTTATCAGAGATCCATCCCCAGAACAGCGCCCCCAAGGCAAAACTCAGTAATTGGATAGTCATGTGATCTGCTGCAAAAGACCGGTCAAGGTTGTGAATATCTCTTAGATAAGGCATACCCCATAGTCCCATGAAGGTATAACTGCTGCCGATCATGCCAAATTGCACCCAAAATCCTGGCCAGACCCTTAATGTCATAACCACACTCCTGAGATTGGTCAGCCAATTATGGTTTATAGCCTGGGATCGGCCTGTATAGGTATTAGGTGGGGTAAACCCCATATCCTGAGGTTTGTTTCGGACCAGTAAAAAACCGACAAGCGCAAGGCAAAGAGAAAGGAGGCCTATCCCTATGAAAACAGTGCGCCAATGAAAGACAGTCAGGACTTGAGCCAGAGGGCCAGCAGCCATGACCGCCCCCAGATTGCCGAAAAAGAGGGTTAGTCCGCTCAAGATACCAAAAACTCTTTCGTGAAACCAGACCGAGTTGTTTTTCATAATGGCGATAAATACTACGGAGACTCCGAGTCCTACCAAAAAGCGGCCGGTACATGCCATTTCAAATCCGGTCGCTATACCGAACAGGATCGAGCCTAAGCCGGCCACAAGGTTCCCTGAGATAATCGATGTTCGAGTTCCCAGGGTATCGGCTATAACACCGGATGGGATTTGCATCAGGGCATATACGGCAAAATAGATGGCAGAAAGGGCTCCCAAACGGGTTCCACTAATTCTAAAATCGGCCATGAGAAATTCGGAGACCACTCCGGGGGCAATGCGGTGAAAATAAACTAAAATGTATGTGAGGATGAGAATGGCAAATATGGACCACCTAGCCAGCTCAAATCGAAAATTTTCTGTTTCAGAAGAAATGGCTGCCGTTTGTTTCATGAGGGAGGATCCTTATGTTCCTGATAATTGTAAATCGGGCAAGCTAAAGGTGTGCCATGTAAAAGTCAACTATAATCTTCATGGATTTTTAAGATGGCTTTCAAGGTTCAAGGATAATTATCCTATTCATGAATCTCATCGCGTTCGTCGAATAAACATTACCAATAAAAAGCGCAATGGCCTACACAATATGCGGTAGTGATGGCATCAAGATTGATTTGTGCGATACCTCCAACTCATCAACGGTGTATTGGACTTCCGAAAAGTGATAATAGTACGCTATGAATCGCAGTCTTGTGTCTTTTCTCAATTCTGTCAATTAAGCATGGGGCCAGACAGCTTATTATTACCTCGGCGGAGCGTTTAATATTATAAAATGTTTATAACCGCTCCTAGTGTTGGTTAGGGTAAGGTCAATCAACCGCATAACGTATACCCCGCCTGAATGAACGCTCGCCCGCATCTTAAACCCAGACGGATCATGATCTTACCCCCATCGGTGGATTTTGCATGACGGTATTCCCGATTTTCTCCGGTCATAGTGCATTCATTTTGGTAGATAGGCTAAATAGATTAATAATTTTAATGAAATAGAACTATTGTATTGGTAGTACCGCCAAGGAGTCGGGCAGCAAGACGTGCAATCCAATCAACATGAACCAATCTGTCTGATATCTAAGCTAAAATTTTTAAATATCTATAATAATTGGAATATAGATGAATGTGGTCCCGCTTTAGGTATGATATAAAATCAGTTGACAATGGCTGTTTATTGAAATAGTGGTACTACCATAAATCGTGAGCGTCATTTATTTTCTAGCTTGTAACAATTTATACCACCGTTGACCAAAGGCTCCTTGGCACAAAACCGCCACGGTAAAAGAGGCCGGCTCTATCTATCTCTGCGCCTTTGGGAACCACTCAAGAATAAATTGGTTGAACGATGTTCAGTCCCGTCAATGGCAAAGGCATGACCGGTAATGTGGCGCTTCAGATCGAAGCGGCCATTCTGGAAGGACAGTTGACTCCCGGGGAAAAAATTCCGAGCGAACGGGATCTTCAGGCTCTTTTTAAAACCGGACGCGGCGTGGTCCGGGAAGCCCTTCGCGAGCTGAAGCAAAAGGGCCTGGTCGAAACGCGCAAAGGCGGCCAGGGCGGAACCTATGTCAAGCGGATCGGCGCCTACGATGCCAGTCAGCCGCTGGCGCTGATGATCAAGCAGCGCGAGATCGACATCGCCAATCTGATCGAGTTCCGCGAGTCCATCGACCGAACCGTTACCATCCTGGCCATTTCAAGGGGAGACAATGCCGAGGCGGAAGCGTTGTTGAAAGGGGTGGCGAAGCTTGAAAAAGCCGGACTGTCACCCAGGCCGTCCATGTCGCGGATCAGGAAGGTGGACCGGGAGTTGAACCTGCTGCTGGTGAAGATGACCAAAAACCCCCTCTTCGACTGGATCATGCAGACCATTCAAATCAGTTTCGGCTCTTACGACTACGTGCTTTACGAAGATGCCTATTACCGTGAGAAGACGATCAACAACTGGCGCGAAACCGCCATGGCCATTGCGGACCGGGAACCGTTGAAGGCCCTTTCGTACATCGGTTACCACTACGTCATGCTGAACCGGTGCATCCGCGAAAATAAAGAGAAACAAACGACCGACAATTAAAAGGACGGCAAAGCATGATGACATCCTCAGCGGATGCCGACCACGGTGCCCATCCCATATTGACAGCCAGCCACATCACCAAGAAGTTTGGCGAACTGGTCGCCGTCAATGACCTGAGCTTCACCGTCGAGAGAGGGCAGATTTTCGGCATCGCCGGGCCGAATGGGGCGGGTAAATCCACGGTCTACAATCTGATCACCGGGTTTTATCCGTTCGAGGGGCGTATCGACTTTGACGGTCGCGACATCACCGGGCTGCAGCCCCATCGCATCTGCCAGCTGGGAATCGCCCGCACCTTCCAGATCCCCCAGACCTTTCCCAGCCTGACCGTGGAAAAGAGCCTGAGCGTGGGCAACCGCTTTGGTGCGCCGGGCCGCTTCGACCCTGCTTATGTGGATGAGATCATCCGCTTTCTGGACATGCAGGCCATTCGCCGCCAACCCACCGGGCAGCTCAACCTGCTGGGCAAGAAAAAACTGATGATGGGGGCCGCCCTGGCCACGCGGCCGAAAATCCTCATGCTCGACGAGCCCATGGCCGGCTCAAACACCAGCGAGATCAAGGACCTCATGGCCTTTATCCGCCGAATCAACGAAGACATGGGGGTTACCATCATCATCATCGAGCATTTCATGAAGGTGCTGACCGAGTTGACCGAGACCCTGTTGATCATCGAAACCGGCAGCGAGATCTGCTGCGGGGATCCCGTGACGGTGACCAGCGACCCGCGGGTGATCGAAAGCTATCTGGGGGATGCCTATGCTGACGGTAACTGATCTCAACGCCTATTACGGGCAGTTTCACGTGCTCAAGGATGTCTCCATCGAGGTGGAGAAGGGGACGGTGGCGGTGATGCTGGGGCCCAACGGCCACGGCAAGAGCACCCTGCTGAAGGCCATCTGCGGACTGGCTGAGCGCGTGGAAGGAAAGATCTCGTACGGCGGTCGGGAAATTGCCGGAGAGCCGGCGGAGAAACTGGTCGACCGGGGCCTGGTCTACATTGCCGAAAGCCGCGAGCTGTTCCCGGAGATGACCGTTCTGGAGAACCTGAAGCTGGGCGCCTATTCAAGAAATGCCCGGCCCCATGAAAAACGCAACCTGGAGATGGTATTCGACCTGTTTCCGCGTCTCGCGGAGCGCCACCACCAGTTGGCTTCGACGATGAGCGGTGGAGAAGCCCGGATGCTGGCCATCGCCAGGGGTCTGATGGCCAACGCCGACTTTCTGTGTGTCGACGAGCCTTCCCTGGGCCTGCAGCCCAACCTGCGCATGGAGGTGTTCACGATTATCCGGAAGATCAACCGTCAGGGGATGACCATCCTGCTTGTGGAACAGAACATTCCCCAGATCACCGAGATGGCCGACCGCATCTATGTTCTCGAAGAGGGCCGCATCTCCTTTTCCGGGAGCCGGGACGACGCCCTGGGCAACGAACACCTGAAGGAGATTTTTCTGGGCATGTAAGCCTACCGACCCTTTGTCCGCAAACGGAGCGAATCCAAGATGACAATCAGCGAAGACACCCTGTTTTTGATCTACGAGCTCATCGACGTGATCATCAGCGGACTGACCAACGGTTCGGTATACGCCCTCATGGCCGTGGGGCTGACCCTGGTGTACGGGGTCACCAAGGCCTTCAACTTCGCCTATGGCTCCTTTTTCAACCTGGGCGGCTACTTTGCCTGGATCCTGATCAATCTCGTCGGGCTGGTGGGCGGCTACTTCTCGATCTTTTTGGCGGTGATCCCCCTCATGTTCGTCGTGGGCTACGGCCTCGAGAAGACCATGGTGGCGCCGCTGAGAAAACGGGATGAATGGGAAATGAAAGTCATGATGCTGACCCTGGGGCTGGCCTTGTTCATGGACAACCTGTATGCCGTGGTCTTTGGTGGCCGCGTCAAATCCCTGCCCCCCTTTCTGGAGGGTACCCTGGAAGCGGGCAGCCTGGTCTTTTCCTACCAGGACATCATGATCTTTTTCCTGTCCATCAGCGGTATTCTGCTTTTCGGCTGGACCATGAACAACACCCGCACGGGAATGGCCGTGCAGGCCGTGGCCCAGAACCCCCAGGGGGCCAAGATCGTCGGCATCCCCAAGAACCGCATTTTTGCAGCCACCTTTGCCATTTCAACGGCCATGGTGGGGTTCGGCGGCATCCTGCTCAGCCAGAAGTACTTCATCTCGCCCATGTCCGGCGGTGCCATCATGATCAAATCCTGGGTGATCACCGCTTTCGGGGGCATGGGCTCCATTCGCGGCGGCCTCTACGCTGCGTTTATTATCGGGATGCTCGAGGCCTTCGTGGGGTGGATGTTCGGCATGAGCTACGGCATGATCGCCCTTTTCGTTTTACTGCTAACCACCCTGGTGTTCCGGCCCCAGGGACTGATGGGAAAAGGCTGAAGATCCATGAGTGTGAAACGCATGCTGACAATCATGGGCGTGGTCTATGGGGCCATGGCCCTCATGCCCCTGTTCGTGGGCGACGTCCGGTTTATCATGCACATCCTGATCATGTGCCTGATCTGGGCCGTGGTGGCATCCTGCTGGGACGTCATCATGGGATTCGCCGGCATCTTCTCCTTCGGCCAGGTGGCCTTTTTCGTCATCGGTGCATACGCCTCGTCCATTTTCGCGGTCAATTTCGGCGTCCCGGCGGTGCTGGCCATCCTGCTGGCGGGCCTGTTCACGGCGGCCATGGGGGTCCTCGTCGGCCTGCCCTGCCTCAAGCTGGCCGGGCCTTATGTGGCCCTGGTGACCTTCGGCGTGCACATGACCCTGATGCCCCTGCTGCGCGGCGACATCGGTATCGCCATCGGTTCAGGCGGTTCGGTGGGCATCCTGACCGTCCCGCCCGTCAACCTCTTCGGCTATACCTTCAGTTCGGCTAACCTGGTGCCCACATTTTATTTGATCCTGCTGGTGACCGTCATCTGTTCGCTGACGATCATGATCGTGATCAAATCATACTGGGGAACCGCTTTCCTGGCGCTCAAAGATTCCCAGGAGTTTGCCATGAGCCTGGGGGTGAGCGCATTTAAATACAAGCTGATGGTATTTGCCCTGACCTCTTTTCTCACCGGCATCGTCGGGGCAATTTACGGTCATTACATCGGCATGATATCGACGCGCATGCTCGAACTCGACCTGTTCTGCACCCTGATGGTCATGTTGGTGGTGGGCGGCATCGGGCATTTCCCGGGGGCCATACTGGGGGCGATTATCACCGTCACCGCCAACGAACTGCTGGCCCCGCTGGGGTCCTACCGGGCCGTCACCATGGGCGCCCTGGTGGTGATCCTGGTGTTGGCGCTGCCCAACGGTGTCATGGGATTCTGGACCAAGCCGCTGTCTGAGCGAGCGAAGCAGGCCTGAAAACGAGGCACATCGATCAGCTGTAAACTTTTTTCAACCAACCCGATATCAATGAAAGGAAGGGCGCGAGATGAAACGAGTGACGATCCTATCGACGGTAATGGCTTTTTTGGTTCTCCTGGGGTCGGTGGCCATGGCTGCGGACACCATCCCCGTGGGTGTACCCCTGGCCATGACCGGTGCCTACACCGGTTCCGGCGATGACTACTTCAAGGGCATCAAGATGGCCATCGACGAGATCAACGGGGCCGGAGGCCTGCTGGGCAAGCAGATCGAGATCATCCGATACGATTCAAAAGAATTCGCCCCCGAGGTCGTCATGCAGGGCGCCGATTTCCTGTGCGGCCAGAAGCAGGTGGCGTCCGTGCATGCCGGGTGGGCCGGCTGGGGCCAGGACGTGCGCGCCTATGGCAAGTACGAGGTGCCCTTTTTCGCCGACGACGGCTCGCAGGCCGCCGTGGATGTCTACAGGGAAAACCCCGAGCAGTATTCGAATATCTTCCAGTTGACCGACGTGGGCATCGAACAGGCCAAAAGCATGTTCCGGGTGCTGATGGCCCTGCCGTATACCTACCCCAATAAGAAGGTCGTCATCATCAACACGGACGACTCATGGGGCGTGGAAGTCGGCGACACCCTGGAGTCCAGCTTCAAGGAAAAGGGGTGGAAGGTGGCCAAGCGTGAGACCGTGCCATACGGTACCAACGAGTGGGGCGCCATCCTGACCCGCATTCGCCGGATCAACCCGGCCCTGATTCACATCGAGATCCCCAGCGCCCAGGAGAACATCACCTTTTTCCGTCAGTTCATCCAGAAACCCACCGATTCGATATTGAGCCTGGGCTGGGGCATCACCCCCCGCGAGGTGGTGGAGAACCTGGGTGACAGCGCCGACGGCATTGTAGGTGAAATGCCCACCGGCCTGCCCGGCCCGGTGGCCCCCAATGCCGCGGGGCAGGCCTGGATCGACAAGTTCGTGAAGCTTTACAACCACCAGATCCCGGCCGGCTCCTGGGCGACCTATACCGGCATCATGGCATGGGCCAACGCGGTCACGGCCGTGGGCGATGCATACAACTTCAAGGCAGTGAACGCCTACCTGCGCGAACACGGCTACGAGGGGCACCAGGGTCTGATCAAATGGGACAAGGACAATGTCCTGCGCGCACAGGAAGCCGCACCGGTGGTGCACTACCAGGTGCAGGGCGGCGAATTGAAGACCATCTTCACCGATCCGCCCACCAAAGCCTACAAGGACAGCCAATTCATCGTTCCGCGCTGGATCAACTAGTCGCGGATTCCCTGCCGGGGGGTCTTTCTTGGGGTTTGGCCCCCCGGTTTTACTTGTCTACGATCATGCGATCCGGATTCCTTGCCGAAACAGACGATGACCGACCACTGCTTCATCAAAACCAATTTTGACCGGTGCACCGGCTGCAGCCTGTGCCAACTGGCCTGCAGCATGCGCCTACTGGGCGGTTACAACCCCCACCGGGCGTTGCTCAGGATCGAGCACGCCAGTGAGAATCTCTACCATTTTCCAACGGTCTGCAACCAGTGCGCCAACCCTTACTGCGCCACGGTCTGCCCGGTCAAGGCCATCAGCAGAGACCCCGCCACCGGGGCCATGGTGGTCGACCATGAGCAGTGTGTGGCCTGCGATCTGTGCCATCGGTACTGCCCCATCGGCGTTGTGGGTGTGGACGTGGATTTGAAAAAGTCGGTCAAGTGCGACCTGTGCGGCGGCGACCCCCGCTGCGTGGCCGCCTGTCCGACGGGTGCCCTGGAACTGGCCGTCAGGCGGGAGGTGGACCATGCCTGACGGCAGTATGGGACAATTTCTGGTGGCTGACCTGACTGCCCGTCAATCCTGGACAGTCCCGCTGCCCCAATGGCTCAAGGATGATTTCGTCGGCGGCAAGGGGTTTGGCGCCAAGCTGCTCTACGACCTGACGCCTGCCGGTGCGGATCCCCTGGGGCCGGAAAACGTGATCATGTTCATGGCCGGGCCGCTCACGGCCACGGCGGCACCCGCCATGCGGGCCTGCGTGGTTACCAAATCCCCACTGACCGGCATCTACCTGGATTCCTTCTTCGGCGGCCGCTTCGGTCCGGAGATCAAGTTTGCCGGTTACGACGGCTTGATCATCCTCGGCCGTGCCGCCCGGCCCACTTATCTGTGGATCCGCGACGACCAGGTCCAATTCCGTTCGGCGGAAGGCATGTGGGGGACCGATGCCCTGGCCGCCAACGACCGGGTAAAAAAAGACCTCGACGCCCCGGAGGCCCGCGTGGTGACCATCGGCCAGGCCGGTGAGAATCGGGTCAAGTTCGCCCTGATCAGCTGTGAGTTCAATCGCCAGGCCGGCCGGGGCGGTGCCGGGGCGGTGATGGGATCCAAAAACCTCAAGGCCATCGCCATCTCAGGCAGCCGGCTGGTGAAAGTCAATGATCCCGTTGCCTTTCATGAGGCCTGCGATGCAGCCGGCGCCGACATCCGGGCCAGCGAAACCTGTGCGGCCCTGACCGACAGCGGCACCAGCAACGCCGTGCCCTGGTCGAATTCCGTCGGCACGCTGCCTTTTCGCAATTACTTCGATCAGGTCGACGACCAGGCGGATCGTCTGGGTGACGACGGGCAGAAAAAGCACATTTTCCTGGGTAAGGCCGCCTGTTTCGGCTGCCCCATCCGCTGCAGCCAGATGGGCGCCGTGCGCACCGGCAGGTATGCCCACACGATCACGGACATCGTCGAGTACGAATCCGCCGCCCTGATGGGCAGCAACCTGGACATCCACGATGTCCGGGCAGTGGCCCACCTGGTGAAGCGCTGCGATGCCTACGGCCTGGACAGTATGTCCACCGGTGGGGTCATCGGATTCGCCTTCGAAGCGGTGGAAAAGGGGCTGATCGATCCACCGATCGGGGTGAAGCTGGCTTTTGGCAGCGTGGCCGGTGCCGAGTACCTGATCGACGCCATTGCCCTGCAGAACAACGACCTGGGCCGGCTGCTCGGCCTGGGCGTCAGGCAGGCGGCCGCCCGGCTGGGGGGGGATGCCGGGGATTTCGCCCTTCACGTCAAGGGGCTGGAAGTTCCCGGGTGGGCGCCGCGCGGCACGCCAGGCATGGGGCTGGCATACATGACCGCGGATCGTGGTGCCTGCCACCAGCGCGGCTTCATGGTGGCCTATGAGGTGGGCGGCAGGGAGTACCGGGGAAAGCCCGTGGACACCTATGGACTGGCGCACAAGGCGGAAATCCTCAAGGGCGAGCAGGACTACCTGGCCGGACTGGATGCCCTGGTGAAATGCGATTTCGGCGCATTCGGTGTCAACCGGCAGAGCTATGCCCGCATGTTCGAAGCCGCCACCGGCCGATCGGTGGACGCCCGATTCTTCGACACCCTGGGCGAGCGCATCTGGAACCAGACCCGGCTTTTCAACCTGCGCGAAGGGCTCACCTCCGACCAGGACCGCCTGCCAACGCGGATCGTCGCGGAGCCGCTGCCCAGTGGCCCCCACAAAGGACGACGCATCAGTGAGGCGGACATGGCCGTCATGCTGAAGGCGTACTACCGGGAGCGCGGGTGGGATGCGGACGGACGTCCGACAGAATCCAAACGCCAGAGCCTGGGATTGAACAACAAGCGACAAGTTGATTGCGGCCACCGGCCTTTTCCCGAAAATGACTGACGGCAGCGGAACCTGCACCGTGAAAGGGTTCACCTAAAGGACATAGCCATGTGCTCAATTTCCAGCTCGGCGCTGACCGCAGGAATTGTTGAAAAAGCCAGATCGTTGGGCGCGGCTATAGCAGGCGTTGCCAGCGTCAAATCGTTGAAAGGGTCGCCCTCTCACCGGATATATCCGAAAATCGGTATGAACTTGAAAACGCATGGGCAGGATGGGAAAGGCGATGCCAAACCCGATGGGGTGGAATGGCCGGCTGATGCCGTGTCTGCAATAGTGATCGGCGTCGAACACAACATCGAACACCCGGAACTGGACTGGTGGGACGGCAAGGGAACGTCCGGCAATCGCATCCTCATCCGGATCAATAACCAACTGTCCGAGTGGATTGAGACTGCATTTTCTGTAAAAACCCATAAATTGCCGTATTTTGTCAGTAAAGGCGGCATTTTTCTAAAAGATGCGGCCGTGGCTGCCGGTTTAGGATGCCTCGGCAAAAACAACCTTGTGATCACCCCTGGATACGGCCCTCGTATCCGTTTTCGGGCGCTGTTGATCGACCGGCAAGCAGAAGCGACCGGCCCGCTTGACTTCAATCCATGTGAAGACTGCGAACAGCCCTGCCGTGAAGCCTGTCCGGTAAAATCCTTCAAGAAAACCATCTATTGGGCTGATGCATGGGGTCAATCCACATTGCCCGGCACCGATGGAACCTATGACCGCGTAATCTGTAACAGGAAAATGGATAAAGATATCGTTGATGCCGTGGTGACTATACCGCCAGGAGATGACGCGCATAGGGAAGTGATCCGGGCCATCGATGATTTTGAAGAAGGTGTCGCTGCAAACCTGCACGGCGACAAACTTCCCAGCTGTTGTGTCAAGTATTGCAGGAGATGTGAGTTGGCCTGTCCGGTAGGGAAGTAACTTAAAAGTTGATCGGTGAGGAGTAAAAATGAAATCTGCTAAATATGACTACATCATCGTCGGCGGCGGCAGCGCCGGCTGCGCCCTGGCCAACCGGCTCAGCACCAACCCGGACAACCGGGTGCTGGTGCTGGAGGCCGGACGCCCTGACTATATCTGGGACATCTTCATCCACATGCCGGCTGGACTGACCGTCCCGCTGGGCAACAAATTCTATGACTGGTGCTACGAGAGCGAACCGGAACCGCACATGAACAACCGGCGCATTTTTCATGGCCGGGGTAAGCTGCTCGGCGGATCGAGCAGCATCAACGGGATGATCTACATCCGCGGTAATGCCATGGACTATGAGCGCTGGGGCAGGGATGCCGGCATGGCCAACTGGGACTACGCCCACAATCTGCCCTACTTTAAACGCGCGGAGACCCGCCTGATCGGCGCCGACGAATACCATGGGGTCAACGGACCCCTGATGCTGGAAACGGGCCCCTGTAAAAACCCCCTCTTCGGCGCTTTTCTCAAGGCGGTTCAGGAAGCGGGATACCCCCTTACGAAGGATGTCAACGGCTACCGCCAGGAAGGCTTCGGGGCCTTCGACCGCAATATCTACCGGGGCCGCCGGCTTAGTGCGGCGCGGGCCTACCTGCACCCGGTCAAACACCGCCCCAATCTGACGGTGGTCTGCCGGGCGTTTACCCACCGGATCCTCTTCGACGGGCGAAAAGCCGTGGGCGTCGAGTATGTCAAGGCCAAAGGGCCCGTCCGCAAGGTATACGGCGGAGAAGTCATCTGCTGCGGCGGCGCCATCAATTCCCCCCAACTGCTCCAGCTTTCCGGGGTGGGCAACGCCGCCGAACTCGAGGCGCTTGGCATTCGTCCGGTGCAGGATCTTCCGGGGGTGGGGGAGAACCTTCAGGATCACTTGGAGGTCTATGTCCAGTATGCATGCAAGCAGCCGGTGTCCGTCTACCCGGCCATGCAGTGGTACAACAAGCCGATGGTGGGGTACCAGTGGCTTTTCCATCGCAAAGGGGCGGCGGCCACCAACCACTTCGAGGCCGGCGGATTTATCCGCAGCAACGACGATGTGGCCTACCCCAACCTGCAGTTTCACTTCCTGCCCGTGGCCGTCCGCTACGACGGATCCTCGCCTGCCGGCGGCCACGGCTACCAGGTCCATGTGGGTCCCATGTACTCCGATGCCAGGGGCTCGGTGAAGATCAAATCCGCCGACCCCCGGCACTATCCGGCCCTTGTCTTCAACTACCTCTCCACCGACCAGGATCGCCGCGAGTGGGTCGAAGCCATCCGTTGCGCCCGCAAGATCATGAATCAGCCGGGCTTTGAACCGTTCAACGGCGGAGAAGTCTCACCCGGGCCGACGGTCGAAACCGACCGGGAGATACTGGAATGGGTGGCCGCTGACGGCGAGACCGCCCTGCACCCGTCGTGCACCTGCAAGATGGGTAAAGACGCCATGGCGGTGGTCGACCCGGACAGTTTGAAAGTCCATGGCTTGGAGAACCTGCGCGTGGTGGACGCATCCGTGATGCCCTATGTCACCAACGGCAATATCTATGCTCCCGTGATGATGATTGCCGAAAAGGCGGCCGACCTGATCCTGGGCAACAGTGTGCTTCCGCCTTCATCCTCACCCTTTTACCGGCATAACCCGGCAAAGCCGGCATCGTAAGGCCATACTTACCCCGGAGGGTGAACCAGGAACCGTCCATCACCTTCCGAACTGACCCCATACTTTTTTTCCGATTAGGAGGTATTGATGAAAAGATGTTTAGCGGTGATCCTGTTGACAGTGGCGGTTGTGAGTTCATTCGGTACGATTGCATTTGCAGAGGAGGGGGGCATATTCGCGGTCGAAAATTTCAGCAGCACAATTATCTTTACCACCGATTACATGTATGACGGGGTGTCGATTTCAGACCAGGACCCGGCATTCCAGGGATCGATCGACTATTCTCACCCGGGTACGGGGATTTTTCTGGGGCTGTGGGGATCCAGCTGGGATGACGGCGGTTATTCCAATGACGTCGAACTGGGCGTCTGGGGCGGGCAGGCCGGCTCCTTCGGACCGCTGGATTACGATGCCACCCTTTACTACTGGATATACCCCGGTGCAGAAGACGACGGATTCGAGTTCAATTATTTCCAGGCGGGATTCAATCTGAGCCACACCTTCGAAGGTGCGCCGTTGTCACCGACCGTGACCGTCGGGTACGTCTGGTCCCCCGATTATTTCGGGGAGGAGGGAAATTACCATAAGTTCGTCGGCAAATTGAGCCTTTCCATGTTCTACGGCATCGCATTGGGGCTCGAAGCGGCCCACGTGGATATCGAAGGCGGCGCCTTCACGGGCAACGGCAACGGAATGGACGGCGGGGACGGCTACGATTGGCAATACTACCGCATCGGCCTGTCCAAAGACCTCATCGCGGGATTCAATGTGGATCTGAGCTACTACTACAACAGTGAAAAGGACTTTTTCGAGACTTACTACGGCGGCAAGGATGTGGCCGATCCGCGGCTGGTGTTCACCCTTTCCAGGACCTTCTGATCGAAAAAGAAACGGAAATTCGGGATTGTCCGTGCCAGCCACGGATAATCCCGACCTGGCGGCCGGTATCGATTTCGGGTTCCCGTTACCGGCCGGCCACTGTTTTTCGCACCGGATCATCCGATTATCATTTTCAACACGGATCTTGAAAAGCGATTGTGTTTGGTCGTACAGTGTTGCCATTCAACTGAATCTGCTCCTCGACCACCGATGCCTTCGCTTTCTCACTGAATGTTGTATCGTCCTGCCCGCACCCATGGTATTTTTCATCACCCATCTTAATAACGGTAGAGAAAAGGAAAGGGGAATGAAATGAGAAATCGAGCGTACCAGTTAACCGGTCTTTTTCTGATTGTCGTCCTGATCGTCACCGGCTGTTCCAGCATGCAGGCAGGCAGAGCAACGCCCGATGCGGGTAGAACCAAAAATGTCATTGTGATTATCGGTGACGGCATGGGGCCGGAACAGATCGGCCTGTTGCTTTCCTACGCCAGGCAGGCGCCCAATACAGTGATCAAAGACAGAAGAACGGTCTTTGACCGGATGATGGATGATGGCGGCGTCATGGGGTTTTCACTGACCTATCCCTACGATCGCTTAGTCGTGGATTCTGCGGCATCCGGCACCCAGATGGCAACCGGCCAATTTGCCGGATCGGAGATGATCGGGGCGGACAAGGACGGCAACCCGGTGGAAACGGTCCTCGAAAAAGCCATCAAAACGGGCCGGTCAACCGGCCTAATTTCCGATACGCGCCTCACGCATGCGACGCCGGCCGCTTTTGCCTCCCACCAGCCCCACCGCAACTTAGAAAACGAAATTGCCGTCGACATGCTCAATGCCGGTCCGGATGTCATGCTTTCGGGGGGATTGCGGTATTGGATTCCCCAGGAGGCCAATGACAAGGAATCCGCAGTGTACAAAGAACTGGAGCAGATGACCCAGGGTTCCGTAAAAATCAAGTCCAAGCGCAAAGACAGCCGCAATTTGCTGGTTGAGGCCCGCGATAAGGGCTATTCCCTGGCCTTTAACCGATCCCAGATGGATGCGGCCCAGGGACGGCTGTTGGGCCTTTTCGCCTACTCGGCAATGCCGGATGGCATCAAGGTGACCCACAGCCAGGACAGCCCCGACCGCACCATCCCCACGCTGAAAGAGATGTCAGCCAAGGCAATTGAGGTGCTGTCGAAGAACGACAAGGGTTTTTTCCTGATGATCGAGGCCGGCATGATCGACTGGGCCGCCCACTATAACGACACCGGGTTGATGCTCCACGAGATGATGAGGCTCAACGAGACGGTTGAATACGTGCTGGACTGGGCGGAAAATCGTGACGACACCCTGGTCATCGTGACGGCTGATCACACCACCGGCGGGTTCGGGATCAGCTACAATGCAAAGGACCTTCCCCAGGGACGGCGCCTGCCCGGTTCCCTGTTCCAGGAAAGCGAATACAAGCCCGGGTATAACTTTGGTAATCCCGCGGTCCTGGACAAAATTTACAGCCAGAAGTTGAGCTACGGAGATATCTTTTACGGCAACTTCGACAGTCTGCCCAAGGACGCGCAGACGCCGGCCAAACTGGCCGAAATCGTCAATGCCCATACGGAATTTGCCATCAGTGAGGACCAGGCCGCCACCATCCTGGCAACCGAAGAGAACCCGTACTTCACGGAAGGGCACAGCTATCTGGGCACCAAGGTGGTCCCCAAGATGGGTTCGACCGGTGCTTTTTTCGTTTACCAGACCGATGACAACCGCCAGAATCTGTTGGCCAGAGAGGTGGCGGCCGACCAGATGGTGGTCTGGAATACGGGTGCGCACACGGCAACGCCGGTCCTGGTTTTCGCCACGGGCTCACCTGAAGCGACGGCGCCGTTCGGCAAGGTGATGCACCATACGCAACTGGGCCAAATCGTCATCGAGGCCATCTTAAACCAGTGATTCCGGTAACCCTTTTAGTAACACCAACGAAGCAACAACAATGCCGAATGGGGCGACCATTCGGCATTGTTGTTGGCCTGGCTGGAATCCCGGCACCGGCAACGATAGAACGGTGAAACCGCCAGGTTGACCGCTCGCTATCGCGGTTCACCGAGTGTGCTGATGAAACACCCCCCGACACCCCCGGATGACGCGGATGTCGCGGTGGTAGCGGTCGTCAGTGCACCCGGATCGTCGATGATCCCGTTTTGGATGCCATCCGCATCGGTCAGCGGATCTCCGTCGGTCAGTGTCAGGGTGATTTGGTTGTCGCCGTCATTGCCTCCGAAAACGATCTCTCTCCATTGCCCTGAGGAATTGACTTTGTAGTACTGTGCATCGGTCGGCACCGCTGCGGGAAGTTCGATGGTCACCGTCACCGATTCGCCGGCCGCCAGCCCGCTGATCAAAAAACGATTGACGCCGAAAGGGAAATGACGGTCGGGTTTGCCGGATTGCGGCAGTGACGGATCATCGTCGCACATGCAGCCGACATTCGTGAAGTTGCCGTTCGACGTGTGCAGGCGGATTTTTTCGATCCCATTGGGGTGCCGGAACGAGGCCGTGTCGGTATCCAGGTAGTCGGGTGTGCCGTCATCGTCGAAATCATCGGCGGCATCGGTCCCTTCCTCGCTGTCCAGGATACCGTTGCCGTTGGAGTCCGCACCGTCAATGGCCCCATATACGATGATCTTTTTCTGATCGACGTAGCTCCACCCGGCCTCTAAAATGTCGATGTCGGTAGTGCCGTCAGGCAGGGGTTCGATTTTGATGATGGTCGCCGAACGAGAACAGGAGCCGGCATTGTGGTCCAGATCGTAGTCGTAGGGCCACAGAACGTCCTGGTCGTCGGATTTGCTGGATTGGTCCGGCGGTCCGACGAATTTCTGGGGAACGACCACCCGGAAGGGTCCTTCGCCGTCGAGTTTGTTCTCATCGTTCAGCACGCCGGTATCCAGGTAGGCGCCCTCGCGTCGATAGGCCAATATGGCTTTCAAGCCGCCGCTCACGGGGATGGCATCGCCATGGGACCGGCCGATGCAGGACGGGTCAAGGTAGTCGCACCAGCCGTAATCCGGGTTTCTGTCCGCATCCGCCTCCAGGTCGTAGTAGAAGGTGGCCGGCGATCCATCCGCACGTACAAGGACAGACCTGTTCCCCGCAAGGATATTGCCCGTCTCATTACGCTGGCCAGCCATTCGCCGTCGGGTCACAACGCCCAGAGCCCCCGGTGGCGGGTGATCGATAGTGCGGGGCAAATTAAAAAGCTGGCCGGCACCGTCATCGACTGGATGCGCTGGATGGTCGACAACCAGCCCGGGATAGCCGCCGAACTGCACATGGCCCGCGCCATCCGCCGCTGGGAGGCCGGCAGCGACGTGATCCTGCGCGGCGCACCGGCGGTGGTCGTCGCCCATGCCGAAAAAATGGATCGCACGGCCCCGGCTGCCTGCACCATCGCCCTGGCCACCGTGGAACTGGCTGCCGTGTCCATGGGGTTGGGAACCTGCTGGGCCGGGTATTTCTGGGCGGCGTCGCTGAGCTTTGCGCCTATGCGTAAAGCCCTTGCCCTTCCAGACGGTCACCAGTGCTTCGGTGCATTGATGCTGGGGTATCCCCGGTTTGCCTATCAGCGCCTGCCCCTGCGCAGGCCCCCCGTCATCTCATGGTGGGACGAGCGCTGAACCACCTTGTTACTAATGCCGATCAGCCGTATTTTTACCTGGCAGGAAATTGAAAGGCGTGATGAGTGCTGGCGAGACAAGTCAATTGTCGGCAAAAAAAGGGCGTTTAGGTTTGATCCGTTGGTGTGTTGAACCGGTTTTTCGCGCTGGCTGTCCAAGCGAAACAGTATTTAAACATCCTTGTGGATAAGCGGGCCGGGTTCTGCCGGCCGGGATGGTTTAACCGTCGCCGTACAGATCGTCCAGCACCCTTTTCAGATAGCTTCCCTTGGCTTTGAGCAGTTTGGAGCCGCGGGTGATTTTACAGAGGCTGATCTTGTGCTCGGCGGCAATTTTGCGTTGGGTCTTGCCTTCGTAGAGGTCTTTGAGCAGTTGCCAGCGAAGGGTGAGCGTGTCGATTTCGCTGGGCGTGAAAATCTCCCGGAACAGCACTTCCATTTCTTTGCGGTCTTCTGTCCGGGCGAAGAGGTCGATCAACTCCCGGGTGGCGGTTTTCATGGAGATGGCCCCTTTTGCGCGGCTGGATGCCGTCGGGTTATGCGGGTTTGATTCAAGCGCCCCGGCAGGGAATCGTTGCCCAATGGGTTACTGCCGTGACCGCAGGGGAAAAAGAGCTTGATTTTGACTGCCCGCCTATATACTTAAAAGGCGGTCGCAAGTGTTTCTGTATGACAGAACATAGAAAAAATCCTGTGGAAAGGAAAGGAAAAAATTTATGAAAACGCTCTGCTGCGCCTTGACCGCTGTGTTCGCGGTTGCTGCAATGATCTATGCCGCACCGGTTGCTGCGTCTGACCCGATCCTGATTGGTATATCAAAAATTGTTGCCCACCCAGCCCTTGACGCCATTGAAAAGGGGATTCAGGAAGTGGTGAAGACCCAATACCCCGATGCGCGTTTCGACCCGCAGAATGCCAACGGTGAAATGTCCACCGCTTCGTCCATCGCCCAGAAGTTCAAGTCGGAGAACGTGACCCTGGCCGTCGGTATCGCCACGCCGACGGCCCAGGCGCTGGTCAATGTGCTCAAGGACCGCCCGGTGATTTACAGTGCGGTGACCGACCCGGTGGGCGCAGGGTTGATCGGGTCGACGGAGAAAGGTGAGAAAAATGTGACCGGCATCTCCGACATGACCCCGGTGAGAGCTCAGATCGAACTGCTCAATCGCATCAAGCCGATCAAGACGCTCGGACACGTCTACGCCAGCAGCGAAGCCAATGCCGTCAGCCTGGCCACTATCGCCCGTCAGGTGTGCAAGGAGATGGGCATCAAGTTCATTGAAACCACCGTATCCAATTCCGCCGAGGTGAAACAGGCCGTTCAGACCATCGCCGGCCGGGTGGACGGCATCTACATCTCCAATGACAACACCGTGGTCTCAGCCCTGGCCGCCGTGACCAGCGTGGCCAAAAAGTATAACGTCCCGGTGATGTCGGCCGATCCCAGCAGCGCCGAAACGACCCCGGTGCTGGCCGCCTGGGGATTCGACTACTACAAGATGGGCAAGGCCACCGGCCGCCTGGTGATCCGCATTCTCAACGGGGAGAAGCCCGAAACGATCCCCACCATCTTCATGACCGACGCGTCGGACGTGGATCTGTTGATCAACATGGATGTGGCCGACGAACTGGGGTTGACCTTCCCGGAAGATATCATCGCCAAAGCCAACACCATCGTCGAAGATGGGGAGCTGATCAAACAATAAGCGGCAGAATCTGAAACCCGCACGCGAAAGAAGGCGGAGAGCCGGCAGGTTAGCGGCTTTCCGCCTTTTGTGCCATTATGAAAAGACAGATCCATCATGCTTGAAGGCATCTTTGTCGAAGGACTGATATACGCCATCATGGCCCTGGGGGTGTTTTTCACCTTCCGCATCCTCGATTTCCCGGACCTGACCGTTGACGGCAGCTTCCCCATGGGCGCGGTCATCATGGCCACCTCGCTGACCGGCGGGATGCACCCCCTGGCCGGACTGTTCCTGGCTTTTTGCGGCGGCGTGCTGGCCGGGTTCGTCACCGCGGCCATCCACAACCAGCTCAAGGTACCCCATCTGCTGGCCGGCATTCTCACCATGACCATGCTCTATTCGGTGAACATCCGCATCCTGGGCAACCGGGCCAACCTACCCCTTCTGCGTGTGGATACAATCATCACCCACGTCACCGCCGCCACCCAGGGCCTGATTCCGGCGGATTGGGCATCGCTGATCTTTTTCGTCCTGGTCGTCCTGGCCATCAAGTTTGCCCTGGACATCTTCTTCCATACGGACATGGGGCTGGTGTTCGGCGCCCTGGGCAACAACGAGCAGATGGTCAGGGTCCAGGGGGTCAACCCGGCCACCCTCAAGATTATCGGTGTGGGCCTGTCCAACGGGCTGGTGGCCCTGTCCGGTGCTTTCGCCGCCCAGTACCAGGGCTTTGCCGACGTGAATCTGGGGCAGGGAATCGTGGTCTCCGGACTGGCCTCGGTGATGCTCGGCGAGTTCATCATCAAGTCCAACCGCATCGGCATGCTCACCCTGCGGGTGATCCTGGGCGCGATCCTGTTCAAGGCAATCATGTACCTGGGCCGCTTTTACGGCTACTATATCAACATGACCCCCAACGATCTGAAACTGATCGCCGGTGTCCTGATCATCACCTCCCTGGCCGTGACCAATTACCGCCGCATTCGCGGGAAGGGAGGCACCGCCGCATGATCCGCCTCCAGGACCTCAACTGCACCTTCCACGCTGGCACACCCAACGCCAAAACGGTAATCCGGAACCTGAACCTGACGGTGAATCAAGGTGAATTCGTCACCATCATCGGCAGCAACGGTGCAGGCAAGACCACCCTGTTCAACCTGATTTCCGGCAACCTGCTGCCCACATCCGGCCGCGTCTTCATCAAGGGGGTGGATGTCACCGACCACCCGGAGTACAAACGGGCCTTAACCATGGGCCGGATTTTCCAGGATCCGCTGGCGGGCACCGCCTCCAACATGACCCTGGAGGACAACATGATGATTACCTGCAAAAAGGGCTTCAAGTGGCCGGTGATCAGCCTCAACCGAAAAATGCGGGCCTATTTCCAAAGCCATCTGGTGAACCTGAAGATGGGCCTGGAAACGCGGATGAAAGAGAACGTCAGCACCCTGTCCGGCGGCCAGCGCCAGGCGTTGACCCTGTTGATGATGGTGCTCTCCAATCCGGATATCGCCCTGCTGGACGAGCACACCGCGGCCCTGGACCCGAGCAACGCGGCCATCGTGATGGACCTGACCACCCGGTTCGTCACCGAACACCGCCTGACCACCATGATGATCACCCACAACATGAACCATGCCATTGCTTTTGGGAACCGTCTGCTCATGATGGATGCCGGTGAAATCATCATCGACGTCTCCGGTGCGGACAAAGCCAGGCTCACCGTGCCCAGGCTGCTAGAAATGTTCTCCAGCGTCCGCCGCCAGGCTTTCGAGAACGACGAGGTGCTGCTCTCGGCAGGTTGACCGATGAATTCAAACCCATATTTTCTAACAACCGAACGGCTGGGCTTTCGCAAATGGGGTGAAAACGATCTTGACCTGGCGGTCGGCCTTTGGGGCGACATCGAGGTCACCCGACGGATCGATGCCCGGGGCCGGCTGTCGAGGGAGCAGATCGCGGATCGGTTTTTTCAGGAAATCGCCGTTGAAAAGGAATGGGGGGTGCAGTACTGGCCTGTTTTTTTGCTGAAAACCGGCGATCATGTCGGCGTTTGCGGCCTGCGGCCCTACGACAGTCGGAACACTATTTTCGAACTGGGTTTTCACCTGCGTCCGGACCAGTGGCGCAAGGGATACGCCAAGGAAGCGGCTCGCGCCGTCATCCGGTATGCATTTGCCGAGCTCGAGGTGGCCGGGCTTTTTGCCGGGCATCATCCGAAGAATGCAGCTTCGCGCCACCTTCTCATCAAACTCGGCTTTCGCTATACACACGATGCGTACTATGAACCCACCGGGCTGCAGCACCCCTCCTATCTGATGGAAGCGGCCGATTATGCCCGATTCTATTCGGGTTGACGATGGCCCACCCGCATCCCCCAACCTGTCAACGGGGCGGCCGTTGGAGAGAGGTAAAGCAAACGCGTCACCAAAAAAACCGGCCCTGTGCCGGCGCTACCTGAAAATAGGATTAATCCCGATGATCGAATGGAAACTACCCGGATCCTGCCTTTTCGATGGGCGTACCGTAAGATACGGGGTGACTGGCCATGGCCCGCCGGTAGTTGCGGTTCACGGCACACCCTGGTCGTCCTTCAATCTGCGGCATATCATCAAGGCCCTGTCTCGAGATTTCACCGTCTACTACTACGATTTGATCGGCTACGGCCAGTCGGACAAATCGCCCGGCGATGTTTCACTGGGAATCCAGAACCCGGTACTGGATTATCTTCTGGATTGCTGGCAGCTTGACAACCCGTCGATCATTGGTCATGATTTCGGAGGAACGACGGTGCTTCGCACGCACCTGATCAACGGACGCGATTTCGATCGGATCGTACTCATCGACCCGGTGGCTCTTGCGCCGTGGGGCTCGCCTTTCTTTCAGCATGTCCGTGAGCATGAAGCCGCTTTCGCCGGTGTACCGGATTACATTCACGAAGCCATCGTCCGCGCGTATATCAAGACAGCGGCCTTTACCCCCATCGATGATGCCATCCTGGATTCGATCGTCCTGCCGTGGACCGGACCGGACGGCAAAGCGGCTTTTTACCGGCAGATCGCTCAAGCCCATTCCGGCTACACGGATGCGGTGCAGGCCCTGTATGCCGAGATTTCCAGGCCGGTTTTGATCTTGTGGGGGCGTGAGGACACCTGGATACCGCTGGAACGCGGCGAGGCGCTGCGAGACATGATCCCGGGCTCTTCACTTCATGTCATTCCAGATGCCGGGCACCTGGTGATCGAAGAGCAGCCCGATCAGCTTGTGGAAAAGATTCGCCCTTTCATTCAGCATGCGGGCACGCCGTCACGGGCCTGAGCCGACGGACCATCGACAGCTTTCCCTGCGGTGCCGCGCAGCGCCGCCGCTGCCGGCAGAACACGCCCAGCGGCTGGTAGCAGGGATGGGCCAAGCAATCGCAGCCAAGCGTGATGCGGCGCAATGGCAGCACGCCTGGTCTTCAGGAACCCTCGATACATGATGACAGACACGGTTTTTACTGCAGGGATCATCGGGCATCGCGATTTAGGCGGCCATGCCGTCGATCTGTTCGTTCAATCGCGTTGCCACCAGATACTCTCCGCGCTCAAGATCAAATATCCCGAAATAAGGGCGGTTTCGGCAATGTCTTACGGTGCGGACGCCATTTTTGCACAGTGCGCGGTTTCGCTGGACATCCCGTTGGAATCGGTTATCCCTTTTGAGAATTTCCAGTCCGATTTTAGCGGCGACGTTTCCCATGAAAGGTATCGCACGTTGAGAAGCCGCTCGGACACCGAGACCCGGCTCAATTTTTCGACAAGAAGCCATCGGGCGTATAAAAAAAGCATGCAGTGGGTGGTTTTCAAGTCGAATGTCGTCGTTGCCGTCTGGGACGGCATGAAAAAAGGGTCAACCGGCGGAACGTGGGAAGCGGTCCAGCTTTGTGAAAAGCTCAACAAGGCCATGATCCACATCGATATCAAAAGGAAAACGATCGCGCTTCATTTTGTCGGGCGCGGCACCGGCATTTCCGGAAAGGCCGTTACATCCGGTCATATTGCAAGGGTGGTGTAACCATGGAACTATTCTCAAAAACCGGGTTAAGCGGTTCAAGAATTATTTTTATCGTCTCCGTGATCTTCTTGACGATTCTACTGGCCACCTATGGCGCGCAATATTTTATCGACAGGGAGATCGTCGTCTCCAGCGAGGGCCTTTCCGACAGGAAGACCGAGTACGAGATCAGTAAGCTCGATGCCGAGATAAGCCGTATACGAAGCGATACCGCCGGGAGCCTGTTCTGGCTCAAGCTGATTGCCCTGTTCGTTACCGTCGGCGGTGCCGTCGGCGGCTACCTGGTTGGCCAAAGTCGAAGCACGCAGGCGAGAATCAATTTTGAAGACAGGAAAAATGTCGACGAGGTGTATCAATCCATCGTTCGCGAACTGGCTAACGAATCACCGATTTTACGGGCTGCAGCGGCAGTCAAGCTAGGTTCGGTGCTCAAATCTTTTCCGTCCGAATGGAATGTCAGTGATGAAAGAAAAGCGCAGCTTGTCCAATTGACCAAGCAGGTTCTGTCCGCGGCACTCTCCATCGAAACCGACAAAAAAGTGTTAAAAACGCTGACCATCAACTTGGTCCTGCACAAGCCGGCGTCCGGCGGCGGACTGGCGAGTGTGCAGGAAATGGACCTGTCCGGCGCCAGGGCCGAAGATGCCTATTGGGCCCGCTGCAATTTTGAATATTCGGACTTTTATGCGGCGGACCTTTCCAGGGCTTCTTTCAGAAAGTCCAACCTGTCGGGTGCCCAATTCAGGGAAGCCGATTTGACCCATGCCGTGTTGGCCGGGTCCGTCTGCACCCATACCAATTTCAAGATGGCCGATCTCAGGGGGGCTGCCTTCGACAAGGCAATTCTGAATTCAGTCAATTTTGAATACGCCAAGGTACATTCGGTTTCTTTGGCCGATGCGCAAATCGACAAGATACCCGAGTGCCCGGTCGATATTTCCGAACAAGGCGACGGCAGCCAACTCATCCCGGTCGGCACGTGGCTCGATTCAATCAGGGACCGTCGTCAACAATAGACCGGCATCGGGTGGCCTGGCCGTAATATGGCCGGTTCGGTCGATCGAGAGGAGATTATTCGCATGTCCGGGAAAAAGAGGAAAATTTCAAGAAGGGCTTTTATCAGAACCGCCGGGGCAGGTAGTATAGGCGCAGCGCTCGTGCCCTTTAGCGCATTGAGGCAGGCCCACGCGAATGCTTCCGCGTCGGTGCCTCGCGAAAGGGTGGTGCCCACACGGCCATTCGGGAAAACGGGCGTCGATGTCTCCATGCTTTCGCTGGGCGGCGTCTTGAGAGGTGATGACCAGATCCTATTCAAGTTGGCCTTTAAAATGGGCGTGACCTATTGGGATACAGCGGATTCATACGGTTGGGGCAAAAACGAAACCGCCATCGGAAACTACTTTGAGAATTTTCCCGAGCACCGCAAGCAGGTCTTCCTGGTGACTAAATCGGCGACATCGGACCCGAAGAAACTGACCGAAAAATTAAATGCGTCCCTTGAAAAAATGAATACGTCCTACGTCGATATGTATTTCATCCACTACGTCAGCGATGTGAAAAATGAATTGACCGATGCGGTCAAAACGTGGGCTGAAAAGGCGAAAGCGCAAGGGAAGATAAGGCTGTTTGGGTTCAGTGCCCATAAAAATATGGAACCCAGCATGCTGGCGGCAGCCAGACTGGGATGGATCGATGGAATCATGATGAGTTACAACTACCGGCTGATGGCAAAGAATGAAATGAAGAAAGCGGTCGATGCCTGCGTGAAGGCGGGAATAGGTTTGACCGCCATGAAAACGCAGGCGGCTTTTACGGCGAACTTTTATGCCGCCATCGGATCCGAGACCGATGATTCCCTGAAGATGACCGAGAACTTTTTAAAACAGGGATATACCGCCGAGCAGGCCAAACTCAAGGCTGTGTGGGAAAATCCCCATATTGCCAGCATCTGCTCGGCAATGCCGAACCTGACGATCCTGCAGGCCAATGTCGATGCGGCTCTGGATCGACGGCAATTGTCTGAAGGCGACAAGCAGCGCATGAAACGATATGCGCAACGAACGGCTCCCGGCTACTGCGCCGGTTGTGCCGCAATCTGCGAATCCCGGATCGACCCGGACCTTCCGATCAGCGATATCATGCGCGCTTCCATGTACGCCAACAGCTATAACGATCGAAGAAAAGCCTCGCGTTTATTCAGCCGGCTGCCGAAAGACCTGAAGGTGAAAATTCTCAAGGCCGACTTCAGCATGGCGGAGAAAAAATGTCCGCAACGGATACCCATCGGTCTCGTGGTGAAAAATGCCTGTGAGGACCTGGCTTAGCCGACGCGTATAACTAAAAGAACCTTTTTTGTTTCGGTTTCATCGATCAGCAATCGGCGTGCTAATTCTCCAATCCGGGAATGAATTAAAAAGAAAATCAGTTTTCCGACATTTACCGATTTGATGGCTATCGGAAATGACTGAGTGGCCCGCGGATATGATCCACCCATATGTCCACGAACTCATCAAATTCCGCAGTTCCCTTGAGGACAGGAACGCATTCAATGCCAGCCTTTGTAAGAATTGATTTCCAAGAGTCTTCTTCATCGCCGGCCATGTCGTTTTTGGCATGGTCGCCGGCAACCGACATGAACGGCATCAGATAGGTTTTTTTAATCTTTTTTTTCAGCATCAGTTCCTTGACCAGATCGACTTCTGGGTATCCTTCAACAGTGCCCACAAAGATGTTGGGGTCCTTGAGCTGCAGCTGGAACATCAGTGCGGCGTAAAAAGCGTTGGATGGGTGGTGTGTGCCGTGTCCCATGAGCACGATGGCTTCATTTTCTTTCCGCTCTTTCGGGATGGTTGCCAAAATGGCGTCCACCGTGCGCACCATGTCTTCCTGGCTGGCCATGAGGGGATAGCCAAGAATCACTTTCTGGAAGCCGCCCAAGCTTTTAAAGGCCCCCACCGTTTTCCGTAAATCGTGATATTCTGCACCGCCAATAGTGTGCAGGGATTGGACGGCCACATGGGTAAATTTCTCATCCACCATTTTGGCCAGAGCAACCTCGGGAGAGTCCAGATGTTTACCCTGCTTGGCCAATTTCTCGCGGATGATGTGCGACGTATATGCCCAGCGAACAGGGATGTCGGGATAGGCGGCTTTAACTTTGTTATCAATATTTTCAAAAGAGACCTGGGCGGATGCTTCACTCGACCCGAAGGCAACCAAAAGAATACCCACCTTTTTAATCGCCTGATTGCCATGGCCGGCAGAGGCAAGGCCATTTGTAGAAATTACAACGCATAGCAGAAGCATCACTATCCCCACGCTTGTTTTTGTTCTCACCTTAATCCTCCTTGTTAATGGTCAATGTCGAATGCCCCTATCTGATCTGCGCAACCCGATGATCAGGATCCGCGAATGCAGCGGCATCGCCTGCGCGCATGACAAATCGGCCGGATGAAATTGAAATTCATAACACGGATAAAGCGATGAAGGACTAACTGCCCAGAAACCCTCCGTCGCTTTATCCGTGCGGGTGCGGCATTCACCGGCATAAAAAAGCCCTTCATGCGGACATTGGCATGAAGGGCTGCACCCAGCTTTCTTGGCCCTATCGCTATATTACCGGACCCCTTCCATCGGGGGATTGGCGGCATTTAACAAGGCAGGTCTTCTGGCTCTCGGATCATCCTACTCTCTGCGCCTTCCCGTTTCGATGATGCACAAAACAGTGGCATCTGCAGATTTCGTCCCCGATTACAGCGGCGGGACCGCTCCCGATTCCAACGGGATTTCCTATCAAGCCCTTCCGGGCACCTTTGATAGAATGCCATATCCAAACGGATCGTTTTTGTCAAATGCTAAAAACTATTTTTCCGAGATGGTTGTCCGGTAAGTAACTATCCAAGCCAAGAGATACTGCTGCATGTATACGGTGGATCGCTTTTGCTGAACCTTTGTCGCGATTTCAATCGGATACCAACGGTTTTAAAAAACCAGAGATGTCTTTCCAGTAGGTTTCCCATTGCGGCGGGCAGTCGCTGTGCCCGCAATCGTAAAGTATCACTTCGGCACGTGGAATTTGTCTCTTAATCTCCAAGGCGTGGTTAACAGGAACCACTTTGTCCCGATTGCCGTGGATGATTAAAAGTGGACCCGGGTAGGTCAATAATGCCGAAACGGTGTCGTAATTGTCCGAAAGGAGTATGTCCGGCGCACCATGGGCCATCGCCTTAATGGACGTGAATGTTGATTCGACGATGATGGCGGCCGGCTGGCGATGCCGGGAAAGCTCACTCAGGACGCTCCCACCCAATGAACGGCCATGGAATACGATACGGTTGGCGTCCACGACCGGCAGTGATACCAGATGGTCATAGAATCGCCTGTAATCGGAGGCAATGCGTTCCCGGCTGGGCGTTCCGGCGCTTCTTCCGTATCCGCGATATTCGCCTAAAAGCACGCTGTAGCCCATGCGTTGATACATCTGCGCCCGCTTCAAGTAAAAGTCGATCAGCTCTCGATTGCCGTGGGCCATCAGCACCCCTGGCCCCGGTTGGGATGCATCGACCCCGTTGCCCTCAAATAGCCACCCTTCCACTTCACCCTGGTCCGTTTTCAGCCAGAACCGCTTCAAATGAGTTGAATCGTCCGGAAACGAGGGTGCCGACTGAATGTTATGTGGCTGAAACACCAATCGGCGAACGGGATGGATGCAGGCGGTTATTCCACCGATGAAAAGCAGCAACAGGGCGGGCAATAATTTGGGGATGGATTGTAAGATGCTTTTCATAGTTGTCGTTTTTCTTCTCGCAACCGCCAATTTCAAAAAAATTTACCAAAAGGTTGCTACGCCTGAGAGTTCGATGGCCGTGTATATGAGCAGGAATGATAACATCGTGTTTACGACGCTTCTGACCCGATCATTTTCCAATTTGTTTTTGATGGTGGCACCCGCTAAAACCCACAACGACGTGGCGGTAAATGCGATCAATGCGAATGCAACGGCAAACAAGGAAAGGTAATCCAACCGGTTCGAGATCGTGGCAAGAAATGTCGAATACAGCGTCAAACCATAAATAAAGACCTTTGGATTGAAAAGCTGCAGCATAAATCCTTGGATGAATGCCGTTGCTGTCCCCTCGGGTTCGACAAATGAATAGTTGGCGCGCAACAGGCCTGTGGCGAGCCATAAAATGTAACCGGCACCAATCCACCGTAAATATCGTTCTGCAGCCGGTATGATCGTCAGCAAGGCACTGGAAAGGTAGGCACAGGCAATCATGATGACGAAGAACCCGGAAGCAATCCCAAAAAGGTAGTTAACTGATTTCCGGTAGCCGACCCTCACTCCCATGGAGGCACTGGAAATATTGTTGGGCCCGGGGGTAAAGGTCGTTATCACCACGAACGACATGAGCGGTGCAAGTTCGAGGTTCACCAAACACCTCTTGTATTAGGAGAAAAAATGACGTATTATTTAACACATATTTAATCGTTATATAAACTTAAAAACAATATATTGTCAATATGTATGCTATATGGATCCATCGATCGATTTAATTGCTGCGAACCTCCGGACGATAAGAGACAACAGAAGCCTGAGCCTCGATCAGTTGTCCGAACTTACCGGTGTCAGTAAAAGCATGCTGCGGCAGATTGAAACCGGCAAGTCCAGCCCGACTATCGCGACGATATGGAAAATCGCCAACGGGTTGCACGTATCCTTTTCCACATTGCTCAGCAAGCCGATCGTTCAGGCCGAAGTGAGATCGTTCGCTGGGGAGAAACCCCTGACGGCGGCATCTGAACATTATCGCCTCTATCCCTTAATACCCTTCGAGCCCCAGCAGCCTTTTGAAACCTATTACGTTGAAATTGACCCGGGCACCGTTTTCTCGGGGGAACCCCATCAGGGAAATGTCTATGAATATGTATTTGTTACCAAAGGAAGGCTTCAAATTTCCGTAGACGGTAACGATTTTGAGGTAAAGGAAAACGAATTCCTTAAATTTCAGGCCAATTGTCCACACCAGTATACGTGCATCGGTAAAAAACCGGCTTCGGCCATCATGCAGATCAGCTATCTTTCCTAACTTTTCCCGGGTTTCGATGAAAAGGACGGCCAGATGTATTGAGGCATCGAATGGCTTATTGGTCAGGGCAGAATTTCTTTTAAAAAATGTTTTTCCGGAGATTTCTTCAGGGAGGTGGTCATGCGCATTGCCATATTTGGAGCCGGCGGCGCTGGAGGTTATTTCGGTGCACGCCTGGCCCGGTCCGGAGAGGAAGTGACCTTCATCGCCCGTGGAAACCACCTTGAAGCCATGCGCGAGCACGGATTGCGTGTGGATAGCGTTTCAGGCGACTTTGTGGTGGACCCTGTTCAGGCAACCGACGATCCGGCCCAGGTAGGGACCGTGGATATGGTGCTTCTCGGGGTAAAGGCCATGCAGGTAGCAACGGTATTGCAGGCATTGCGCCCTTTAGTCGGACCTGAAACCACCATCGTTCCCCTGCAGAACGGTGTTGAGGCGGCCGGTCAGATAGCCGACGAATTCGGTGCCAAGCATGTCGTGGGCGGTTTGGCGAAGATCATCAGCTTCAAGGTCGACGCCGGGCACATTCGCCATGCCGGGGCGGACCCTTACATCGCCATTGGAGAATTGGACAAACGGCCCAGCGAGCGCACAGAACGATTGCGTCAGGTTTTCGTAAGATCCGGTATCGCCGTGGATGTCCCTTCGGATATTGAAGCCGCCCTGTGGCAAAAGTTTTTATTTGTTGTCTCCTGGGGTGGGGTTGGAGCGATAACTGATGCGCCAATCGGCGTCATCCGCAGCCTGCCTGAAACACGCCGGATGTTGGAGCAGTCCATGGCCGAGGTGTTGGCGGTGGCCCAGGCAAAGCGAATCGCGATAAAGAAGGATACCATAAAACAGACGATGGCGTTTATGGACACGCTACCCCAACATGGAACGACGTCACTGCACCGGGATATCGCAGACGGGAAGCCATCTGAACTGGACTTTTGGAACGGTGCCGTTGTCCGCTTAGGACGGGAAGCGGGCGTGGCAACACCGTTGAACGCATTCATTTACAACAGCCTGTTGCCAAGGGAATTACGTGCACAGGGAAAACTGGCTTTCCCTGAAGGATGATCAGGCCGGAATAAAAAAAGGATTGGCATGCTGGCGCCATAAACAAACTGCAATAAGCAAGGGCCGCTTTACGACCTTTCAGAACAAACAGCGTGTGTTGTCCGTTAAAGCGGATAAGCATGATTCACCGTTCAGGCCTGGATCAGGACACCCGATCCCCAATGCGTCAATTCCCAAATCCTAAATTTCCATAATCCCCCCATTCCCCTCTCCCTTGAAAATCTTTACCTAATCTTTACTTTAACATTACACTGCCCTTAACCGGGTGTCTTATTGTCTGTCCATGAACATGTTGAAACGGACGGACAAACAGGAGGTGTGAAATGAAACATACAACGATTGCAGCATTGGTTCTGATCCTGGTCTTTTTCGGTTACCAGCAGGTCAGAAGCATGGATGATAAAACGGAGAAACCCATGGATAAAATGGTTGAGAACGCACGGTCGGCGGTATTTGCCGGCGGGTGCTTCTGGTGCACGGAATCGGATTTCGAAAAAGTTGACGGCGTGATCGAAGCCGTGTCGGGCTATACCGGCGGCCATGTCGACAACCCCACCTACAAGCAGGTCTCTGCCGGCGGCACCGGGCACGTGGAAGCCATCAAAGTGGTCTACGATCCGGCCAAAATCTCCTACAGCCAGTTGCTGGATGTGCTCTGGCGCCACATCGATCCCACCGATGCCGGCGGCCAGTTTGTCGATCGGGGCGATCAGTACCGCAGCGCCATATTTTATGCTACCGACGAGGAGCGCCAGGTAGCCGAAGCCTCGAAGAAAGCGCTGGCCGAATCCGGCCGCTTCGACCGGCCGGTCGTGACCGACATTCTCCCTTTGGGTACCTTTTACGAGGCCGAAGACTACCATCAGGACTACTACAAGAAAAATTCCCTTCGCTACAACTGGTATCGATCGGGCTCCGGACGAGACCAGTTCCTGGAGGCGGCCTGGACCGGGGAGGATATGCAAATGGAGAAGAAGATGTCTTCCAAAATGATGGACGGCGAAAACAAGGTTTCGAGTTTCGAGATCCCCACGGATGAACAGCTCAGACGGACTCTCACCCCGCTGCAGTATCAAGTTGCCCGTGAAAACGGCACCGAACCGCCGTTCAACAATGAATATTGGGACAACCATGAACCGGGTATCTATGTGGACGTGGTATCCGGCGAGCCCCTGTTCAGTTCCACGGACAAATTTGATTCGGGAACCGGTTGGCCCAGCTTCACCCGCCCCCTTCAAGCGGACAACGTGGTGGAAAAAAAGGATATGAGCTGGCTGATGGTGCGCACCGAAGTGCGCAGCAAGCATGGCGACTCCCACCTGGGGCATCTGTTCGAAGACGGCCCCAATCCCACCGGTTTGCGCTACTGCATCAATTCGGCGTCCCTGAGGTTCATCCCCGCCGACGAGCTTGAAAAAGAGGGATACGGCAGCTACCGGAGCCTGTTCGAAAAATAATGCAGCTGCCGTTGCGAAGGTCTTCAGGTCGAAGGCTGAAGCGTTTCAGGGAGATGAGATGAACCGCGATAGCGAGCGCATTCCTCGCCGCTTGCGGCGGGGTTCGCGAGCGAACTGGAAATCGCTTTTTTATCCTTCCGGTGCTGCGCAGCACTGCCGTTACAGGCAGCACCCTCCCCGCGGCAAACCGCGGGGAGGGTGCAATGCTGTCGATTTTCAGAAGGGAGAATGCGCCATGCAAAAAACCATTCCTTTGATACTCTCGATGGTGTTGCTCTGTGGTTTGGTGCTGAGCGGGCCGGCGACTGCTGATGATCAAGCGGTCGAAAAGGCCGTCTTTTATGTGCAATGATATGGTGTGGGCAAGTCGGCCCTGGAGGGGCTGGACGGCGTGAAATCGGTAACCAGCGGTTTCAGCGGATTTCGTGAAATCAACACGGTGCTCTACGATCCCACCGTGATTACCCGCGACCAGATGGTATCGGCCCTGAAAAAAGCCGGCACCTATACAGGGACCAAAGAGTGAAAAAACGGTTCCTGGTTCATGGTCCTTGGTTTAAACCAGGGGCCGGGAACCCCAAACCAGGGGCCGGGCGTCACTTGACGCCCTGGCCCATGTCCAGGCCCAGCTCCAGCGCCTTGCGGTTCATCTCGATAAACCCCGACGGGATGCGCTGCTCCAATACCTTCATGATCGACTCCGGGCGCACCAGCTGCGTCAGACCCACCACCGCCCCGAGCATGCAGATGTTGAACACGATCGGCTTGCCGATACGGTCCATCACCGTCTGGTACATCGGCAGCTGGCGCTGGATCGCGTCCACCTTCAGCTGCGGCTGCACGTAGCGCGTGTCCGAGATCAACAGCCCTCCCGGACGGATGATGTCGTAAAACTTGTTGTAGGCCTCCTGGGTCAGGCACACCAGCACGTTCGGCTGGATCACCTTGGGAAAATTGATCGGCGCATCCGAGATGATCACGTCGGACCGCGTGGCCCCGCCGCGCGCCGCCGCTCCGTAAGCCTGCGTCTGAACCGCCGTCAGATCCTCGTGCAGCACCGCCGCCTCGGCCAGGATGATCGCG
>NZ_JBUOIV010000061.1:0-32722 GCF_055467485.1 Desulfosarcina sp.
CCGCCTGGTGAAACTCCCGCTGCCCCGGGTCCTTGTCCTTTACCAGCTGAAGAATGTCAGACATGTGGTTTTCCTCCTTGATATATATTTTACGCCCCTTCAGTAAGATAGAGGCGCCTCCCGATTATTGCGTCCGGATGCCGTTGCCTTTAACGATTACACACCTGGATCGCCGGCCGTCGACTTTAAGCGTCACCGGCGCCTCGAGACGTGCATGGGCGACAAAGGTGGCATCGTTCAATCGCGGCAGAGCAGTCAGCCAGCTCCAGTCTAACCAGTCACCGGCGGCCTTGGATACCGTAATGTAATTGATCCCCAAGGTGGTGATGTTGTGAAAAAAATGAGACCCCTGGGAAGGTTCGGCAACGAGCTTGTCCGATTCCGTCTCGATCATGGCACCCACTCCCGAGATGTCAGCCCACGCGACGGGGATTCCCAGCCAGCGGTCTGCCGACCCCCATCGGCCCGGCCCGATCAGCAAATATTTTCGATCCTGCTTGACCAGGGTTGCATTGATCCTGGCTATCTCCCGGGCGATCTCCATGGTCCGGCCCGGATCGAATGCTTCCGGTTTGACTAAGATGATATCTGCCATGTCCTGCTTCACGGCATTGCCCAGGGCCTTTCCCGAGAAACAGAACGCGTTCTCTATTTCTTCTGCAGAGATGTTCACCTGTTCAAGTTCGGCGCGGGCTGTCATGGGCCGGAGTTGAAGAAAGGCGAACTGCGGGGGTTGGTCAGGTTCGGTGGTCAGGTTGATGGAAAACTCCATCTCCACCGGGCAACCCATCCCCTGCTCTCCCAGTTCGAGCATGTCCTTGAGGATATCGGCCAGGGGAAACTCTCGGTATTTGAGGATGTGGGCAAAGGTGAGAACCCGCTGACCGGGGATATGAACGGTATCGCGGATACGATGCTCGTCCGGCACGTAGGTGCTGGCAAGAAACTGCATGGGCAGTTCGTCCTCCGCCTCGGTTACTTCACGGTACCACAGGTTTGCGCCATCGTTGGTTTCCAGGTAGTGGCACGACTTTTCCATCTTGAGCGCATAAAAATGGCGCTGGGCGTTTTCGAGAATATCTTCCACCGTCGAGCGCTGGGGGAGCAGCTGGGGGTGGGCCGGCGAGAATCGGAGCGTTTTTTCGCCTTCCACCACGGTCTTTCCCAACCCCATGGCGATGGTTACGATTCCCTCCTCGGGCTTCATGCGGGCAAAGGGATAGTAATTGTGCGACTGGGCGACCCCTGAAATGGCCGGGTAGAAGCTGTCGCCATACAAAGATCCGACCAGTTTCTGTATGATCACAGCCATCTGCTCCTCTTCCGTCCGATGGCCCACCCGTTTCGAGAATGCCTTGGGCCCTTTATAGTAGGTTGAGGCGTAGACCAGCTTGATGGCATGAATCAGATGTTTCAGGCGCTGTTCTGCATCGGGGCAGTCATTGGTGATCATATAGGTGCGGTAAAGGCCGGCATAGGCCCGAAACTGGGCGTCCTCCAGCAGGCTGGAGGATCGGATGGCCAGGGGATAGGTCACCTGGGTCAGGTAGTCCCGCAGTCGTTCCTCGATCCAGCCGGGGAACCGACCGGCCAGGAAAAGATCGGCGATCTGCTCATCGGGCAGGTCGGTCTTGGAGAGGTAGCGCAGGCCGTTGTCTTCCACGAAGGACTCGAACCCGTCGGTGGTGATCACCAGCGTCTGGGGAACAATAATATCCACGTCCTTGTAGGAGGCATAAAGATCGGGATTCTGGCGGAGCAGGGAGGCGACGAAGGCCAGACCCCGGGCTTTTCCTCCCAGTGACCCCTTGCCGATCTTGAAAAATTCCGTATCGAAATCCGCGTCGGCCGCATCGAAATCGGCAACGATCCCCTTCTGGCGCCGCTTGCGCCGATCGGCGATGATTTTGACCAGGTGGCGCCGGTGACTCTCACCGTCCGAGAAGTCATCGTCGCTGATCGGGCGGACCTCTGCGGCCAGGGCCATCTCGGTGCGGGCGAACAACCAGCGGGAAAAGTCGTTTCGGTTGCAGTGGTACCGGAAGGACGCCTCCGGTATGGAAAGCATGTGCTGTTCCAGCGCCTTCAGATTGGAGGCACGGCCGATTTCCGATCCGTCGGGCAAACGGAAAACGAAATCGCCGAAACCCAGGCGGTCCTTGAAAAACCGGCGCACATCCTGGTGCAGCGTGTCTGAATTCTTGTCCACGAATGCAGCGGGGATAGATGCCGCCTTCATGGCATTGGCAGGCTCCGAGCTGGTGAGCAGCAGCGGGATATCAAACCGCCGCGCGCGAACGTGTTTGAGAAAATCCACTCCGGCAGTCTCGTTCAAGGCGCCGTTACGGGAAAATCGAACATCCGAGATGACCCCGAGCACATTGGATTCGTAACGCTGGTAAAGGGTCAGCGCTTCCTCGTAATTGCCGGCAACCAGAATTTTCGGGCGCGCCCGCATGGTGACCAGTCGATGCTCTTCGTTAAGGGTGCCTTCCATCACCGCCTGGGTCTGGCTGACCAGTTCCCGGTACAGGATGGGCAGCAGGGAAGAGAGATAGTAAGGCGAATCCTCGACGAAGAGAATCACGCGGACACCTGCCGACCGGGTATCCTTTTCGGCATTCATCCGGTCTTCGGTGCTTTTCGTCAGGGCCACGAGGATGTCCGTGTTGCCGGACCAGACAAAGGTGCGGTCGATGCCCGGCGCATTGTCCGGCTCTTTGATCGCCGGTGAAGGAATCGTGTCATGGGTGAGCAGAATGACCGGAAGCCCGGGTGCCTTTTGCTTGATTTGATGGCCCAGTGCAGCCGCCCCCATGTCCGACAAGCGCGGCATGGTGATCACCATGTCAAAGGGCTGGTCGTCGAGGGCGGCAAGGGCCTGTTCGGCCGAGGAAACCCAGGTCAGGCGCGGCGGCTGACTGAGGTTGAGGCCGCGGTACTCGTTGACGATACGTTCGGAAAGCCGGCAGTCCTCTTCCATGATCCAGGCATCATAGGGGGTGGAAACCAGCAGGATGTGGCGCACCTTGCGGGCCATCAGCTCGTGGAAGAGTTTGAAGCGGGAATCGGACTCATTGAAAAACGGTCGTGTGTTCAATGCCATGGATCAGCTACCTTCTCCGCGGCAGCATGGGCTGCAGGCGAGTTCCCCTTAACCGTTCCGGTCACGCAGCAAAGAGCGGTTGAAGGTGAAGGGGCGTTAACGTGTCAGGTGTCTTATGATTGTCATATCTTACCGGAAATCAAGGTAAAAAGAAACCGCCGAAACTCTTGAAAATCACAATAGCGGTTGTTTCTGGTGCCATAGTTTGCTAAACCAACCGATATGTTACGATAATGGTTGCGAGCGACACCCATCACGACCACTACGCAGCTTGTTCCGGCAGCGGATCGAGCCTAGCCCACGCTGTGACATATTAACGAGATCCGACGTTCGCGTTCCCTGAAAATACATCGGAGATACGCTAGACGTTACCGATAGACCCGATCAATATGACCCGACGAGCATCCCCGGACTATTCCGACGTCAACGCCCTGCTGCGGGTATGGCGCAGCGTATTCCCTTCGCCGGTGCGACCGCGCACCGATAAAGACCGCAAACGCTTTTTACGCGGCAACCTGATCTTGCATTTTCGACCGGCGACCGTGAAAGAGAAGACCCTGGTCTTCACGCTCACCTGGGGGCTTGGCGGCATGGCGGCGACGCTGGTGCTGCTGCAGATGGCCACCGGCATGCTCTTGAAATTCATCTATGTCCCCACACCGGTAGACGCCTACGCCTCGGTTCAATTGATCATGGTCCAGGTGCCTTTCGGCCGGCTTGTGCGCAACCTGCACCACTGGTGTGCCAACCTTCTCGTGGTTGTCCTGGCGCTGCATATGCTGCGGGTCTTTCTCACCGGTGCCTTTCATCACCCCAGGCAGTTTAACTGGATCGTCGGCCTGGCCCTTTTTGCCATGGTGCTGGCCGCCAACCTGTCCGGCTACCTGCTGCCCTACGACCAACTGGCCTATTGGGCCGTCACCGTTTTCATGGCCATCGTAGGCTATGTACCCGGTATCGGGAGTTTTTTACAGCAAGCGCTGGGAAGTGGTTCCGAACTGGGCCCACGCACCCTGCCCTTTTTCTACGCCATGCACACGGCCGTGATCCCCGTGCTGCTGGCCGGCCTGATGGGGTTTCATTTCTGGCGCATCCGCAAGGCCGGCGGTCTTGTCGTGCCACGCAGGCCCTCCGAGCCCATTGATGAAACGCCGATCCGGGTGCCGCTGGTTCCCCACCTGCTGGTCAGGGAAGTCTCCACGGCGCTGGCTGTGACGGCGAGCGTGCTGATGCTTTCCATATGCTTCGACGCCGCGCTCTCGGCACCGGCCAACCCGGGATTGAGCCCCAACCCGGTACGGGCCCCGTGGTATTTTGCCGGGCTCCAGGAACTGTTGCTGCATCTTCATCCCGTCGTGGCCGTGTGCGTGATGCCCCTTGCGGCCGGGTTCTTTCTGGTGAGCATTCCTTACGTTGACTATCCCCAATCCGGCGAAGGTGTCTGGTTTGCTTCATCAAGGGGCAGAGCCCAGAGCATCGGCGCCGTCATGATGTCGATGATGGTTACGATCGCCCTGGTCCTGGTCGACGCCCTTGTTGTAAAAAGAGCGCCCTGGGCTGCCGATATTTCCCCCATTGTCCGTGACGGCGTCTTACCGTTGCTGCTCATATCCGCCCTGCTGACGGGGGGGGTATTGATCTTGAGAAAAAGATGGCGTGCCACATTGAACGAAACGGTCCAGTCCCTTTTTGTGGCTATGGTCACCGCACTGATGGTGCTGACTCTCGTGGGGATATTTTTCCGCGGACCGTCCATGCGTCTGGTCTGGCCGCTATGAGAAAGGGCACTAAATGAACGATGAGAAAATCCAACAGGCGGTTGAATCCACCCAACCTGGTGGGAACCAGTCTCGTCGCAGCCTTCTCAACGGAATCTGGCTGACCCTGAGCGGCCTCGCCCTGGCAGAAATCGCCTGGCTGGTGGGATCCTTTCTGAAGCCCCTGAAATCGAACGGTTCGCCGGACCTTGCCGTTAAAACTATGGATGCCGGCCCGGCAGAACGATTTGCACCCAACACGGTGACCGCCTTTCCGCAGGGTCGCTTTTACCTGGCCTGTTTGGAGGATGGGGGGTTTTTGGCCCTGTCGCGCCGCTGTACCCATCTGGGTTGCACGGTGCCGTGGGATGCCGAAAAAGCACAGTTTGCCTGCCCCTGTCATGCCTCCGTGTACGACATCCACGGTGATGTAATCCAGTCTCCTGCCCCGCGGGCGTTGGACCGGTTTGCCGTATCCATCGAGAACAACCGCGTGAAAGTGGAAACCAGCCGACCCATTCGGCGAAATGCCTTTCGCAAGGATCAGGTGGCGTACCGATGACCCGTTGGAAAATCACCGGCATCATCGCCACCCTGGTCATCATCTTTGCCATCCTGCTGTATGTGGTAAAGGAAAAATCCTGGCGAACGGCGACCCAGACCGACCGGCAGGCACCGGCCGAATTTGTCGGCAGCGAGGCCTGCCGTGACTGCCACCGGAACGAGTACGACAAGTGGAAAGGCTCCCATCACCAGTTGGCCATGGCCGTGGCATCGGATGAAACGGTCCTGGGGGATTTCGCCGATGCCGAGTTCCGTCATTTCGGTGGGACCACCCGGTTTTATAAAAAGGACGGCCGGTACATGGTGGCCACCCAGGGACCGGGGGGCGAGATGGACGACTTCGAAATCACCCACACCTTCGGTTGGTTTCCGCTGCAGCAGTACCTGATTCCCTTTCCCGGCGGACGGCTGCAATGTCTTCCCATCGCCTGGAATTCGCGGGAAAAGCACTGGTACCACCTCTATCCCGACCGTCCCGTGGCAGCGGACGACTGGCTCTACTGGACCAACAACGGCCAGAACTGGAACGCCATGTGCGCCGAATGCCACTCCACGGACCTGCGCAAGAATTATGACCCGGAGAACGAAACCTACCGGACCGCCTGGTCGGAGATCAGCGTGGGCTGCGAAGCCTGCCACGGCCCGGGTTCGGACCATGTGAGGTGGGCCAGCCTGCCCGAAATGGGCCGCCCAGCCGTCGTCAACACAGCCCTGGCCGTGAAAACCAGTGATCTGAGCTCGGCACAACAGATCCAGCTCTGCGCTCCCTGCCACGCCCGCCGCATGTCACTGGACGATAACATCCATGCCCACGCCGATTTCCTCGACTACGGCATTCCTCAACTGCTCAGCGAAGGCATGTACTTTCCAGATGGTCAAATCCTGGATGAGGTGTATGTCTATGGCTCATTCGTACAGAGTAAAATGCACGCACGGGATGTAAGGTGCAGCGACTGTCACGACGTGCACAGCATCCAACGGGTGAAAGATGGCAACGACCTGTGTCTCCAGTGCCACCGGGCTGATATTTACGACTCCCGGGATCATCATTTCCATAAACAGGCGGGTGAAACCGGCGACCCCATCCGTGCCGCCACCGGCGAGGTGCTGTTCGAGGTAGGCAGCGGCGCCCGCTGCGAAGGCTGCCACATGCCCGGCCGGAACTACATGGGTGTCGATTACCGACCCGACCACAGCTTTCGCATTCCCCGGCCGGATTTGAGCCTCGCCCTGGATACGCCCAACGCCTGCAGCCGCTGCCATGCGGATAAGACCGTCCAGTGGTCGGTGGATGCCATGGCCAAATGGTATGGCCAGAAAAAACGGCCTCACTATGGCACCATCCTGGCCGCCGGACGACAGCAGGATCCGAATGCGCTGGCTGGACTGGTCCGTCTGGCCGGGGATCGGCTCTACCCGGATATCGTGCGGGCAACGGCCCTGTCCTTGGCATCCTCCTACCCCGAAGAGACCGCACTCGATGCGCTCAAGCGCGGCCTATCCGACGAGTCGGCCCTGATCCGCCACACGGCGGTCAATCGATTGGCAATCCCGGACCCAGGTCAACGCAAAGCGTTCGTCGGACCGCTGCTCTACGACCCGGTGCGGGCCGTGCGCATCGAGGCGGCCCGCAGCCTGGTCGCTGCGGCGCAGCAGGGATTGGAGCCCTCCCTTCAACAACCATACGAAAAGGCCCTGGCCGAATATATCACGGCCATGGAACGCACCGGCGATTTTGCCGCTTCCCGCCATAACCTGGGAAACGTCTATGCCGACCTGGGGCAGACGGACCGGGCCATCGACCATTACCGCAAGTCCATTGCCATCGACCGGCTCTTTTACCCGGCCAAAGTCAACTTGGCCATGCTTTACAATGCCAGGGGGCAAAAAGAACCGGCTGAGGCGTTGCTGCGGGAAGTCGTGCAGGAACACCCGAACCTTTATGAAATCAAGTATTCATTGGGCCTGCTGCTGGCGGAAAAAAAGGCGTTCGATGCAGCCGTTGTTTACCTGGGAGATGCCGCCGCCGGCCTGCCCCAGCGTTCCCGCATCCAGTACAACCTGGCGCTGCTGCTCAAACAGCTCAACCGGAAGGCACAGGCGGAAACCGCCCTTCACCGGGCCCTGGCCGCGGACCCGGATAACCCGGACTACTTGTACGCGCTGGCGGTTCTCTACATGGAATGGAACCGGCCGGAGGAGGCCCTCGACGCAGCCTTGCAACTGCGTGACGCCCATCCAACTCTTGCCATGGGGCGCAATCTGGTTAATTATATTAAACGATCCATGTCCAATAAATAATAAGTGTATCACGAAAACCGGTGCATCCCTCATTTCAGGATTGAAGCCGCTCATAGAAAAAGGAGTCGCCCATGAAACTTCTCAAATGGATGACCTTCACCCTGCTGGGCCTGTTGGCGGTGGGTGCGTTCACCCCGCTTCCAGCCGTGGATGAAGCGCGCCAGGCCTACAACAAGATGGTGGAGGAATCCGTCAAGGAAGCTGACGAATACCTGCAGGAAAAGGAGAGCCGGAAACAGGCGGCAGACGCACAGGCCCGATCCAAGCAGGATTCGGTCCTGTCCGAAAAAATGGAGGCGGAGGTTCAGCGAATCCAGGCGGAAATGGAGGCGGTGCGCAACCGCGGTCTCGGGCCCAATTTCACCCAGGGGATGAAGGACAACCTGCTCGGGCAGTTGCAGGATAGGCTCGATCGGCTGACCAGCGATCCGGAAGCCTACTTTGCGGGGCAGTAGGAAACGTGCCGCCGACCAGCTTCTGGGCAATGCATGATTCCACCGTCAGTGCTTATCTTTACCCGACCAGCCGATACTGCCAGTCCTGCCGCAGGCTAAACGATGGCGTGATGCGCGTACGGTTGAGCAATCAGCATCCATCTCGACAATATCCACGGGCCCAACCCGCCGAGGCGGACAAATCCCTGCTTTTGCGCCTTGTTTCGAGTCCTATGCTCATACCGGCATGCACCCCAAGGGCACTTCTTTCAGGGCGCCTGGGGATTGAAACTCGGCTCCGCCGTGATCTTGAGCCAAGCGCCTTATTCAAGATGGATGATGCTGCCATATTCCCCAAACGCATTAACCGGGAGGTCATCGCCATGCATATCCCGACCGGCCCAAAAAAACGACCCGCGCCCTGCACATGGTTACCCCTATTATTGTTGTTTTGGCTGCTGGCCCTGCCGGTTCAGTCAGCGGCGGATCAAGACCATAGGCCGTTGACCACCGTCTCTGCCGTCGACCTGGACCGCTATCTGGGAAAATGGTACGAAATCGCCAGCTACCCGGCCTGGTTCCAGAAGGGCTGCACCGGCTCCACGGCCGATTATTCCCGGCGGCCGGACGGGCGGATCCGGGTGGTCAACCGCTGCTTCAAGAAAAGCCTGGACGGCCCGCTGAAAGAATCCAAGGGAAAAGCGGAAGTGGTCGACCCCGAAACCAATGCTCAATTGAAGGTCACCTTTTTCTGGCCGTTCAAGGGCGACTACTGGATCATCGACCTGGATGACGATTACCAGTGGGCCGTGGTGGGTGTGCCGTCCCGAAAATACCTGTGGATCCTGAGTCGGACACCGACGTTGGATGGAAGCGTGTACGACGGAATTCTGCGACGAGTCATCGACAAGGGGTACGACCCGACACGGTTGAAGCTGACCGCTCAGCCGAATTAAGCAGGCAGCTGTTCTCGTCTGTCGTTTAGACAAAAAAGCGAAAGGTGAACGCGACACATGCCCACCCGCGGCAATTGCTGGCCCTGGCCGCGGCAGCAATATTTCTTCTGATACCCAAATTCGGCATCGCTGAGGGATGGGACGTGGAGTGACGGCCCTGGGAAAAATTGGGCGTCAACCTCGGCGTAGTCGTTTCCACCATGGACAGCCGCTTCCGCATCGTGAGCGCTAGTGGTTTAGACATTGACGCAGAGAACCTGTGCGGCAAGGATTCCTCGACTACCGTCTTTCGCGCGGATGCCATGTGGCGGTTTTCCGAAAACTGTCGCCATCGGCTGGATTTTACCTGGATCGCCTTCAGGCGCAGCGGCAACCGCCAGATCGGGGATACCGTCGCGATCGGGGACGGGGGCGATCGGGGAGTTTTTTGACCTGCATATCTATGAACTGGCCGACAGTCGTTCGTTTTTACAGGACGACCGCATCGATCTGGCCGCAGGCATCGGCCTCTATATCATGCCCCTCGACCTCGGCATCAAGGCCAGCGGCCTGGGCGACGATGAGGGGTTCGAGCGGTTCACCGCCCCGCTGCCGGTGCTGGGCCTGCGTATGGATGTCGCCCTGCCTCCGTGGTGGTTCTTCAGGAGCGGCGCACAGGTCTTCTATCTGGAAAACGAAAACTTCACCGGATCGGTTTTGGAATTCCGGGCGGCGGTTGAGTGCGACCCATGGAAGCAGGTGGGGATCGGGTTGGGCGTCGACCCGCTGGCATTAAACATTGAAGCCGAAGGGGAAGACTGGCCGGGAATCGACCTGAAGGGAAACGTCGAATTCAACTATGCCGGCCTGCAGTTGTACCTGTGGGTATTCCATTGATCCGGCGAAGGCGTGGCCCCCGTCCGTTGTCGATCAGGGCTGCCGTTTATCCCGCCTTTACATGATGGTCCGTAAATACGCCGCAGCCCTCTGCTGCTGACGCCGACTGGCAACCGCTCAATCATCGTGGTGCATCTGTTCGATTGTCCTTAATATTCAGAAAGACAACCTCGCCGCCGGCACAAGGAGTAGTCATGACCCTGAAAATCAAACGCTATCCGTTCTATGTCGGCATTACCACGCTGATCGTGACCATCGTTGCCATTTTGACCGGGATGTTCTTATGGATCAGCCACCGGGAAAGCAAGTCGGCGGCCATCCAGATGGCCGACCGCCTCTTTTCAGAGATCAATGAAAAGGTCCTGGAACGCTACGAAAGTGAATTGGAATCGGTAGCCGTTCTGGTCGGAACGGCCGCACGGATGCCGGCGATGGCGACCTTGCCGGTGGGCGGTGGGATGTCTTATCCCGGTCTGCCGCTGATGCTCGAAGCCCTGTCGTACTACGATTATCTTTTCTCGCTTTACACCGGTTACGATGACGGCAGTTTTATCCAGGTCATTGCCGTGAGGGACGACTCGGAATTGCGCCCTCTCTTCGATGCACCGGTGGGAACCGCCTACGTCCTGCGCAGCATCTCTGCCGATGCGGACGGCAACCTGAAACAGCGCTGGCATTTTTTAAACCGCCAGCGGCAGATCACTGGAACGCGGGCCGACCTGGACCCGGGCTACGACCCCCGCGTCAGACCCTGGTATGTCCGGGCCCAGCGTGAGGAAACAGCCTTTTACACGCAGCCGTATATCTTCAGTTCGACCAAGTTGCCGGGCATCACCTGCGCCGAAAAATTGATCTACGGTGACGGGGTCTTCGGTGCCGATATCACCTTGAACCGCTTCGCCATCTCACTCGAGCGGCAGAAAGTCTCGGACAATGGCATGCTGTTTCTCTTCGACCGCACCGGGCGGATCATCGCTCACCCGACCCAGGACCCTATTCGCGCAGGCACCAATGGCACCTTGACGTTTTTAACCGGCGCGGAAGCGCGCGATCCGAGGGTCCGGGCGATCGTTGCCGGGTACCAGGACCATCCAGAGGACAGGCTCAACCGGACCCTGGAAATGCAGATCGACGGGGTCGCCTACCTGGTGAGATCGACGGCGCTGAAAGCCGCGCTGAAGTTCGATCAGGTCCTGGCTTCGGTGGCTCCCGTTTCCGACTTCACCGGGCACATCCGGCGGATGCAACAGCGGGTGTTTCTCTTTTCCGGCCTGGTGCTGCTGGTGTTGTTGCCGCTGTCTCTGCTGGTGTCCCGCAAAATCGCAGGATCTCTCACGCAATTGGAGATCGAGTCCAGGAAAATACGCCGACGCGACTTTTCCAGGTCCGTCCTTTCCGACTCCAGCATCAAAGAAATCCACTCCCTCACCCAGGCGTTTGTCCTGATGAAAAGCACCATACGGGACTACACGGCCAGATTGATCCAGGCCAAGCAGGACATCGAACGCCTCTTTACCGCCATCACCGAGCTGATTGCCGGTACCATCGACGCCAAGTCCCCCTACACCGGCGGCCACTGCAAGCGGGTGCCCGAGGTGGCCAGGATGCTGGCCTCGGCAGCCCACGCGTCCAGGACGGGTCCATTTGCCGATTTCCGGATGGCCTCCGAGGATCAGTGGCGTGAGTTTAGCGTGGCGGCCTGGCTGCATGACTGCGGCAAGCTCACCACGCCTGAATACGTGGTGGACAAGGCCACCAAGCTGGAAACCATCTACAACCGCATCCATGAAATCCGCATGCGATTCGAGGTGCGGCTTCGGGATGCGCAGATCGACGCCTATCGCCGGCGCCTGGCCGCCGAGTCGGACGAAACCGCCATTCAGGACCAACTGGAAGAAACGCAACGGCAGATCGCCGATGATTTCGCCTTTGTGGCCGAGTGCAATGTCGGCGGGGAGGACATGGCCGACGAGAAGATCGACAGACTCGAACAGATCGCCGCACAGACCTGGACGCGCCACCTGGACGACCGCCTGGGCCTTTCCCAGGACGAGGCCAGATTGAAAAACCGGCAGCCGGCACTCCCGCTGCCGGTTGTCGAACACCTGCTGGCAGATAAACCGGAGCATATCATTCCCAGGATCGACCCGGATCCTTTCGACGGCAACATCCACGGATTCAATATGCGCGTCCCGGAAAATCAGTACAACCTGGGCGAGATTTACAACCTGGGCATCCGAAGAGGCACCCTGTCGACAGAGGACCGCTTCAAGATCAACGAGCACATCATCCAGACCATTCTCATGCTCAAACGACTGCCCTTCCCCGAAAACATGAAACAGGTGCCTGAAATCGCCGGTGCCCACCACGAGACCATGATCGGCACCGGCTACCCCCGGGGGTTGAGAAAAGACCAGATGTCCATTCCCGCCCGTATCATGGCCATTGCGGACATCTTCGAGGCCCTCACGGCAGCGGACCGGCCCTATAAAAAGCCGAAACCGATAAGTGACGCCCTGCGCATCATGAGCACGATGCGCGACGAGCAGCACATCGATGCCGACCTGTTCGACCTGTTTCTGCAAAGCGGCGTATACCAGGACTATGCCGAACGGCATCTGGATCCGGCGCAGATCGATGCGGTGGATATCAGCCGCTATCTGTCAACCGAGTTGATAAACATCGGTTGATGCATCCCCGCTGGAAAAGGAGTATGCCTGAGCCTGCGGTCAGATGCCAAACACACACAAAGCATTTGACTAATCCGGTATGGTGAATATAATTCGTCTGAGCGATTTTTGCTTGCATAGCACGATCGTTTCCATCCATGAGATCCACCCTATAGGCGTTGAAGACGGTCCCACAATCTCTCAGAATGGCAGGGGGCATCTCGTTTACAATCAAATTGTTCTCTTCGCTTCGAAGATAGACAGAATGCCCATTCGCGGTGACTTGTCGGAGCCGGGGTAAGATCCGACTCGTCATGGCCACGGGGTAGTTTCAAGAATTTTCTGTATCCGCAGTTTTTCGCACCAGATCGACTCAACCACTCAAACCAGGGAGGTCGCAATGAAAAGGCATTTCCACGTTATTATCTCGGGCATCCTGGCGATGTCGCTGATCCTCGGCATGGCGTCCGTTGTCAGCGCCGAAGAAAAACCCAACATCGTCATTATTTGGGGCGACGACATCGGCCAGTCCAATCTCAGTGTTTATACCAAGGGACTGATGGGTTATCGAACGCCCAACATCGACCGCGTCGCCAATGAGGGCATGCTCTTCACCGACTACTACGCGGAACAGAGCTGCACCGCAGGCCGTTCCGCCTTTATCACCGGCCAGAGCGTGTTCCGCACCGGCCTGAGCAAGGTCGGCATGCCCGGCGCCAAGGAAGGACTCAGCGCCGCGGATCCCACCATCGCCACCGTATTGAAGGCCCAGGGCTACGCCACGGGCCAGTTCGGCAAGAACCACCTGGGCGACCGGGATGAACACCTGCCCACGGCGCACGGCTTCGACGAGTTCTACGGCAACCTTTACCACCTGAACGCCGAGGAGGAACCGGAGCAGGCCGACTACCCCAAAGACCCCGAATTCCGCAAGCGCTTCGGGCCGCGGGGCGTGATCCACAGCTATGCCATGCCCGACGGCACCCAGCGGATCGAAGACACCGGCCCGCTCACCCGAAAGCGCATGGAAACCATCGATGACGACGTCGCTGCCAGGGCCGCGTTTTTCATCGAGGACCGGCACAAGGCCGGCAAGCCGCTTTTCGTGTGGGTGAACTTCACCCACATGCATTTCCGCACCCATCCCAAGCCCGCCAGCATCGGCCAGTCCGGGCGTTGGCAGAGCGAATACCATGACGCGATGATCGACCACGACAAGAACGTGGGCACCGTGCTCCAGAAGTTGGATGAACTGGGACTCACCGACAACACCATCGTCATGTACGGCACGGACAACGGCCCGCACATGAACACCTGGCCCGACGCCGGCATGACGCCGTTCCGCAACGAAAAGAACAGCAACTGGGAAGGCGCCTACCGCGTTCCTGCCATGGTTCGCTGGCCCGGGAAGATCAGGGCCGGGAGCGTGTCCAACGAGATCATGTCACACATGGACTGGCTGCCGACGCTGGCGGCCGCCGCCGGTGATCCGGATGTGACGGAAAAACTGCTCAAGGGGTACAAGATCGGCAAGACCACCTATAAGGTGCACCTGGACGGGTACAACTTCCTGCCCTATCTGACCGGAAAAACGGACAAGGGGCCCCGCGAATCCTTCTTTTACTTCTCCGACGACGGGGATCTGACCGGGCTGCGCTACGACAACTGGAAGCTCGTCTTCATGGAGCAGCGGCAGCGGGGCACGCTGGGAATCTGGTTCGAGCCGTATACCCTGCTGCGCGGGCCCAAGCTGTTCAACCTGCGCCTGGACCCTTACGAGCGCGCGGACGTCACCTCCAATACCTACTGGGACTGGTACATCGACCACGCCTATCTGCTGGTGCCGGCACAGAGCTACGTCGCCAACTTTCTGGGAACGTTCGAGGAGTATCCGCCACGCCAGAAGGCCGCCAGCTTCAGCCTCGAAAAGGTTCTGGACCAGCTCCAGCGAAACATCGGGTCGAAATAGACCGGACACGGCGGGACGCTTGGGCGAAGGTGTCCCGCCGCGTCAGCACACAAGGAGCCCATTCATGAAACGTTCATTCATCAATGTTCTGCTCTCGCTGCTGCTGTTCACAAACACAGCCTGGGCTGCCGATCCCCTGCCCTCCTGGAACGATACCGCGCCAAAGCAAGCCATCGTCGCTTTCGTGGAGCAAGTGACCCGGGAGGGCTCGCCGGACTTTGTGCCGGCGGCCGAGCGCATCGCCACATTCGACAACGACGGCACACTGTGGGCTGAGCAGCCCATCTATTTTCAGTTTCTTTTCGCCATCGATCGCGTGAAAGCCCTCGCCCCGCAGCATCCTGAATGGAAAACCGAGGAGCCCTTCGCTTCGCTGCTCAGGGGCGACATGAAAAGCGCCCTCGCAGGCGGTGAACACGCCATGCTGGAAATTGTCATGAGCACCCATGCCGGCATGACCACGCAGGCGTTCGAAAAGACCGTGACCGACTGGATCGCTACCGCAACACATCCCAAGACGAGGCGGCTGCTCACTGAAATGGTCTATCAGCCGATGCTGGAGCTGCTCGCCTACCTGCGCGCGAACGGCTTCAAGACCTTCATCGTTTCCGGCGGCGGCATCGAGTTCATGCGCCCGTGGACGCAAAAGGTCTACGGCATTCCGCCCGAGCAGGTCATCGGCAGCAGCATCAAGACGGCATTTGAACGGCGCGACGGTCAGCCGGCACTGGTCCGCCTGCCGGAGATCAACTTCATCGACGACAAGGCGGGCAAACCGGTCGGCATTCATATGCACATCGGGCGCCGGCCCATCGCCTCGTTCGGCAATTCCGACGGCGATTTCGAAATGCTCGAGTGGACAACTGCCGGTGCAGGGTTGCGTTTTGGCCTCCTCGTACACCACACCGACGACAACCGCGAGTGGGCGTACGACCGTGATTCGCCCATCGGCAGGCTCGATCGAGGCCTCGACGAAGGCCCACGTCGCGGATGGACCATCGTCGATATGCGGGATGACTGGAAGGTCATTTTCCCCTTTGAGATGAGATAGCGTCATCGAGACCGGTTCTCCATGTATTCACTATTTCAACAACCTGATAGGACAAAAACCGTACCGCAATATATAGGAATTCAGTTTTATCTTGAGACGAATGAATGGAGATTCTCATGAACTCAGCCTCTGTCGGCTTTAGCAATTATGTAAATGAAATCAGCAGGATTGGCGGAGAATTCGGTCCCATGCTGGTAAAGGGGATGATTCTTCTGGTGATCGTCCTCCTCCTGTCAAAGTACCTGGCCCGTTTTTTGGCCCCGCTTCTTGTAAAGATGGGGATGTCAGACCGCAAGGCGGCCTATTCTGTCACGGGGCTTCATGTCCTGGTTCTCCTGGTCGGCACGATAGTCGTTTTGAGTATGGTCGGTTTTCCAGGAGCGCTTCTGGTCAGGGTGATCATGGTCATCCTGATGGTGGTATTGGCCGCCTATATTATCATCAAACCTTACGTACCCCAACTACCCTTTCAGAAAGGGGATATCATCAAAACCTCGTCGGGCTCAGGGACGGTCGATCAGATGTCCATAATCAATACACGGCTGCGTACCTTTGACGGCAAGATGATCTACATCCCGAACCAGAAAATATTCAACGATACAGTGACCAATTCCAGTGTCAGGCCCAACCGGCGATTGGATATCGATTTTTTTATCCCCTATGATCAGGAGGTGGAGAAGGTAAAGGCAACCGTAGGCGAGATCTTACAGCAAGAAGAGATTGTGCTCGAGAAGCCGGCTCCGCGAGTCGTTATTGATAAGTTCACACCTGACTATATGGAGATGAAGGCCCGGTTCTGGGTGGAGAGAAAGCATGCATTGACGGGTCGGTGGGGGTTGAACGAAAAAATAAAGTCAAGATTTGAAGCAGAGGGGATCTCGATGGCATCTCCTCGGCTGGCGGTCAGTCTGCCGCACGAAGAACGGATAAAGGATTAGCGCTACCGTTTTTCAGGGAACAGATGACTCCTTAGTGCTGCCATATCAATTGAACGGTTGGCCGCTTTAAAAGCCGAAACATCCTCAAATCGATGTCCATCAACCTTCAAAACGACGCAAATCCGTACAGGAGGTTCTTTTCCCTCTCAACGCGATTGAAACCGATCAAGCGGAAAGGTTCTCGATCTGATCGAGACGCTGGGTTCGTTTCTTGGCCAGCGTTTTCAGCGCCCGGGAAACCTCGGGCAGGGCACTGATCTTCTCGGCTGCATCGCCGTAGTAGCGAATGGCACGTTTTTCCAGTGCGATGGCGGCGGTCAGGGTGGCAGCGCTATCCAGGCTGTCTGCATTTTCCACCCTTAACTGGTAGCTGCCACGGACAAAATCCCTGATCGGCTCCAGAATCATTTCCGTGACATTTTCGCGTCGCGTGCGCTGGACCAGCGAGATGTGCTTTTTACCTTCCCTGGCAAACATCTCAAACAGCAGCCGGTAGGGCTCCGTCGCCTCTGTGGACGAGGCCTGGCGGTAAAATTCCATATCTTCCTGCTCCACCTTTTCGGCAAAGTTCAGGATCGCACCAAAATTGGTCAGGGGCATAATTATCTCCGAAAATTGGTCTGTCAGCAGTGAAGGCTGAAGGTTGAATCCAGTCTGATCCCCTTCAGCCTATGCACCTGTCTCCTAATACCAGCGTTCGATAACTACCTTCATGTCCGTGTAAAACAGGAAACTCTCCTGGCCGTGGCCCTTGATGTCGCCGAACATGGAGTTGCCGGCCCCGCCGAAGGGAAAAAAACTCATCGGTGCCGCAATGCCGATGTTGACGCCGATCATGGTCGGCTTGACCCGGTATTTGAACTCCCTGGCAGCCGCGCCGCTGGCGGTGTAGATACAGGCCGCATTGGCGAATTGGCGGGTGTTGATCAGATCGACCACTGCGTCCATGTCAGCTGCCCGGACGATGCTCACCACCGGCCCGAAGATCTCTTCCTTGGCGATAGTCATATCCGGCGTGACGTTGTCGAAGACCGTGGGCCCCACGAAAAAGCCATTGGGGTAGCCGTCCACCTTTACGCCACGGCCGTCCAGCACCAGGTCTGCGCCCTCGGCAATGCCTTTTTCGATGTACCCCAATACGCGGTCTCGGTGTGCGGCACTGATCAGCGGCCCCATGAAGGTCTGCTCATCCAGGCCGTCGCCCACCCTGACGGTTTCGGCGGCGGCGGTGAACTGCGCCACCAGGCGGTCGGCCATGTCTCCCACCGGCACCAGGACCGAGCCGGACAAACAGCGCTGCCCGGTGCAGCCGAAAAAGGAGGTCAGCAGGGACGGCATGCCCTGGGCCAGGTCCGCGTCGGGCATGACGGCCACGATGTTCTTGGCCCCGCCCAAAGACTGGACGCGCTTGCCCGTCTCTCCGCATTTGCGGTAGATGTGCCTGGCCGTCGGCGTCGATCCGACGAAGCTGATGCCTTCGATATCCGGGTGCTCCAGCATGGCGTTGACCACGTCCCGCGATCCGTGGACCATGTTGATCACGCCTTCGGGAAATCCCACCTCGTCGACGATCTCCATGATCCGGGTCTGGGTCATGGGCACCTGCTCGGACGGCTTGTAGACAAAAGTGTTCCCGGTGACCACGGCATAGGGCAAAAACCACCACGGCACCATGGCCGGGAAGTTGTAGGGGGCGATGCAGCCGAACACGCCCATGGGCTGCCGGTGGCCGTAGCAGTCGATGTTCTTGGCGATGTCCTCCAGGGTGTAGCCGCTCATGAGCGTGGTCACCCCGGTGGCGTGTTCCACGTTTTCGATCATCCGGCGAACCTCTCCCCGGGCTTCGTCGATGGCCTTGCCGTGTTCGGTGGTGAGCACTTCGGCGATCGCTTCGAAATTCTCCTCGAAGGCGTCCTTGAGCCGAAAGAGATACCTGGCCCGGCTCAACGGCGGCGTTTCCCGCCAGTAGGCAAAAGCCTCGCGGGCGGCATCGACGGCCCGGTCCACATCTGCCGCCGTCCCGTAAGCCACGGTGGCGATTTTCTCTCCTCTGGCTGGGTTAAAAACATCCCCGTAAGTGGTCGAATCAGACGCCACCCATTCCCCGTCAATGTAATTTTTAATCAAGGGTAAAGACATGCTCAGCTCCTATGAATTAGGTTAATAGCAGTTTTGACTGAAGTCATTTAGCTCATCAAACGAAATCGCGTATAGCTGTATACATGATAGTTCAACAATCCTCAGATAGAACCGAATTCCTCAAGTCCAGAATCACTGCGTCCCTAAATTCGCAATTCGGTCCTCTGACCTCCGTCTTCTGATCTCTGTCCTCTGTCTTAGGCCATCTGCAGGCAGTTCTCCCACAGCTTCCTGCCGGCGCCGCTTTTTTTCAGGCGGGAAAGATAGGTTTCCACGTCGATGACGTGGGCCAGCATCCGTTCCGCGGCCAGAGCAGGGTCGCCGCCGGCGATGGCTCCCAGAATCAGTTCATGGGCCAACAGCACGGATTCCATGAAACCGGCATCGGGCTTGAGAATCTGTTTGAAATCCTCCAGCAGGGTTTCAACAAAGTCCAGCATCAGAATCAGGATGGGATTGCCCGTCTGGCGCGCAATCAACCGGTGGAAGGCAATCTCGTCCCGGCTGACGCGATCCCATTCTTTTTCCTTCAGGTTTTCCCGGGTCGATTCGTTCAACTGCTGCAGTCTATCCAGGTCCGATGGGGATATGCCTTCGGCGGCCCGTGCGGCGGCGTAGGGTTCCATGATGCGACGAAACTCGGAAAGGTCCGCGATGGTCAGATTCTTGAAATAGAGGTAGTTGGCCAGGTTCTGGGTGGCCACCTGTTCGTCCACTTCCACGATGAAAGCCCCGCCGCCGACACCTTTACGCACGTCGATGAGCCCCATGTGCTCCAGGGCGCGCATGGACTCGCGCAGGGTCTGTTTGCTCACCTGGAATTGCTCGCCCAACTGCTTTTCCGGCGGCAGCCGGTCTCCGGGCGCCAGCCGGCCTTCCAGAATGGCGGCACGGATCTGGCCGATAATGATTTCCGTGGTCTTGCTCTGACGAACGGTTTCGAACATATGGGGTCGGCCTTTCTGCAGTTGCATAAAACATGCTTTGCCCTGCGGGCTCGGCGCCGTTTACCTGCTTCTGCAACGCTGAAAAATAAATATTCTAATATCATAATATTTAAATATTCGTCAATGACGCTGACCACCGCCGGCTTTTCATTTTCACAATGTACATCAATACACGCCTGTGCTATGGCTGGCCGCTCTCATCCCGAATCTGGGGAAAGGTAAGGCTTCGATGAATCAACCCGCTGCCGCTTCATTTCGCGACCCCCACCGCTGGGTGGTCTTTGCCGTCATCTGCCTGATCTATTTCTTCGTCTATTTTCACCGGGTCTCCACCTCGGTGATCGTCTCCGACCTGCTGAGGGCCTTTAACACCAATGCCACGGCCCTGGGGTTCATGTCGTCCATGTATTTTTACATTTACGCACTGGACCAGCCCATTGTTGGATATCTGGCCGACCGTATCGGCCCGCGGCGGGTGATTGCCTATTGGAGCATGACGGCGGCCTTGGGGTGCTTCATCTTCGGCATGGCCCCGTCCATCGGTTGGGCCTCGCTGGGTCGAGCGCTGATCGGCTTCGGGGTGGGCGGTGTTTACGTGCCGACAGTAAAAGCCCTGTCCCAGTGGTTCAGCGAAAAAGAGTTCGCCACCATGGTGGGCCTGCTCATGTCCGTAGGTAACTTCGGTGCGGTGGTCGCCACCACGCCGCTGGCCTGGGCGGCCGGTACCTGGGGATGGCGGCCCACCTTTTTTCTCATCGGCGGCGTCACCATGGGGATGGCCATCTTGATGCTGGCCGTGACCCGCGATTCACCGTCGCCGACGAACACGGATGCACGACAAAACGATACGATCCGCACGCCGGCACCGAGCCTGGCGCGCAACACGGTCACGATCCTTGCCTCCGCGCAGTTCTGGCTCCTTGGCACCCTTTTTTTCGGCGTATACGGCACGGCAGTAACCCTCCAGGGATTGTGGGCCACCCCCTTTTTAATGGCCGTGCTGGAGATCGAACGCATCCTGGCCAGCCAACTGAACATGCTGATCCCCATCGGCGTCATCCTTGGCGCACCTTTTTTCGGCTGGCTGCCGAATCGCTTCTCCCTGAACAAAGCCCATACCCTTGCGTTTATCACGGCGGTCTATACCCTTTGCTGGCTGACCATCCTGCTGGTTTTCGACCGGCTGGGCATCGGCGGATACGCAGCGCTCTTTTTCGTGATGGGGATTGTCATCGGCGGGTTTATCAGCACGATCTGGGGCATCATCAGGGAAACGACGCCCGCCGAGCGCCTGGGCCTGACCTCCGGCATTCTCAACCCGGCACCTTTTCTGGGTGTCGCGGCTTTCCAGGTGCTGACCGGCAACATCATCGACCAGACCGAGACCGGTCGTGTCGGCGAACTGTATTCGCTGTCCGGATTCAAAAGCGCATTCAGCGTCTGCCTGGCAGGCGCGCTCGTCTGTTTGGTGTTGTCATTTCTCGTTAAAGCCAAAACCATGCGCGACGGCTGATGAAGCCGTTCATGGTCGATCAACGCGCATGCTGAGCCGACGATTGACACTGTATGTTCAAAGCCAAAAGTTTTTCACCATCCTCGATAATTTTGGCATGGTGATTGTACAATAACAGTGCAGAGTATGTTTCAAGACCTCCATTCATTCAGCCATACTCTCACCTCCTACGCCCCGACTCGAGGTTAAACGGCACCTCGTGTCGGGGTCCTCCTTTGCACGTCACACTGTTCCAATACAAAGCTGGATTCTTGGCAGATTGTCGACAGGCTGGCTGGAGCCGCCCGTCTGCCGCACCGATGCCTTGACCGGACAGGAGAGATCCACAGCCGAAAAAAGGGTATCCGCAGCAGGACCGGGAACCGCCGGGGAGGCATGCAAAGCCTGTCCGATGCGCATCTCGACGCACCTGCCCATTGCAATTAAAAGAATGCACGCATGCAAGAGAATACTTGCGATTGACTGGTTGGGATACCGGGTCTGCAGCGCAGCGAGGGATTTTCTCAGTGGGCAGGAAACCCGCTCAGCGCGTCGGCAACCTCTTGGCAGAGCGCTTCAAGCACGCGGCTGTGGGCAGCGGCAAGGTCATCGAAGCCCGAACCGGTGATCGATTGAGACAGGGTCGTCCGATGAGGCGCCGACGGGCCATGCTCGGCGGAAATTGTCCACACGGCGCTGAGAAGCATCGTTTTGTCGGCGGTGCCGATCAGTTCGTGGAAGGCGATGTCGACGGTCACATCCGGCTTGATACCGGCCGGCCAGGGTGCGCTGTAAACCCGCGTATCGGCCATGAGCAGCTGGAGGTTGTCGCCGAGCACCCGCTGGATCAGCCGGTCCGGGTAATCGGCCCACCGGTTGCTGGAAGAAACCACAAGCCGGTTGGCCCCGGTCCGTTTCACCATTTGTATTCGATTGAGATATCCGGGCAGTTCAATCGGGTTGAGGCCGACGATTTTAGCCCGCTTACCCCCTTCGTCCGCGGGGGGCATCGAGGTGTCGGTCAAGGGGCTGATTATATAGTAGGACAGCGGCGGTGTAATGGATCGGCATCCGGAGAAGGCGGTGATCAGCGCGCAACTGCAAGCGAGGACCCACAGAGATAATCGGTTCATTCCTGGTTTCCTTTTCCAAAAACGATGGCATCGGGATGGCGCTCCAGATAGTCGGCCAGCGCTTCCACGGCCCGGGCCGCCTCCTGAAGTTCCAGGAGCAGCCGGTTCAGGTTGTAGGCGATGGGTGCGCCTTCGCCCAGCACGGTGTTGGCGGTGGCAAGGGCTTCCTCGCCGCGAACCATGGCCGCTTTGGCCTGGTCCAGCATGCTGTTCACTTTCGGCAGGGTGCCGTCATTGAGGTCGGCAGTCACCTTTTTGAATTCGGCAAAGCTCTGGTCGATATTTTCGATGGCGCTTTCCAGAGACTTGGATCCGGTCATGGCCTTGACCTGTCGCGCAGCCTCCCGAATATCGGCCAGCGTCTCGTCCAGGGGCAGTTGATTGAAGTGATCCAGCAACCGCTTGGCCGTTGCCGCGATTTCCTCCACCGTGCTGGGGATGGTGGGCAGTATCGGGTAAACATCGCCCGTGCGGATCACCTGGGGTTCGGCTTCCGGCAGGATGCGCATGCTCACATAGCTTTGGCCGGTCAGCAGGTTTCCCGTTCGCTGCTGGGCGCGCAGCCCTTTTGCCACCAGCTTTTCCATCACTTTATACTCGGGTATGGCCAGTTCACCGGAAAGTTCGATCCGGTCCGGTTCGATGGCAATGAGCACCGGAATCCTGAAGGTCAGCGTGTCCTGATCAAACAGCAACCGGATGCTGACCACCTCTCCGACTTTTATGCCGTAGAAGTCTACCGGAGCCCCCGCCGACAGTCCCCGTACGGTCTCTTCGAAGTAGAGCAGATAATACTCGCGATAGCTGTAGGAGGCGGCGTTGGCGGCGTCGCGGTTGTCATACAGGGTGAAGATATGGCTCTCGACAGGTGGAGGTGCCGTTTTCATGTCCTCTGCGGTGAAGAACGAAATCCCCCCCACCAGCAGACTGGCCAGCGAGGGGGTATCGATGCGGACGCCGTCGGCACCGATTTTCACATCCAGGCCGCTGGCATTGTAAAACCGGGAACCGCGTTTCACCTGGTTGTGATAGGGCGCTTCCACGAATATCTCAAGCAGCACACCGGTACCATCCTCGGCCATGTCCACATTGGTGACGCGGCCCACCTTGACCTGCCGGTAGTAAACCGGGGATCCGATGTCCAGGGATCCCAACTGTTCGGCGCGCAGGTTGAATTGCCGGCCCGGTGTATCCCGGAAGATGGCCGGCGGCTTTTCGTTCCCTTCGAACCGGTGCATCACCTTGCCGCTGCGCCCGGGTATCATGCCGATGTAGGCACCGGAAAGCAGCGTGCTGATGCCGGACACCTCTCCCACGGCCACGCGCGCCCTGACGATCCAGAACAGCGTGTCCCGCGTGAGATGGGCGGCCACCTCGCGGCTCATGGCCGCCGTAACCAACACCTGTGACAGATCCTCGCTGAGTTGGATGCGCTGAACCTTGCCGACTGTGACATCCTTGAATTTAATTTCCGTTTTACCGGGCACCAGTCCCTCGGCGGATTTGAAGACAATCGTGATGGTCGGGCCGGTTTCACGGACGGCTTTGACAGCCAGCCAGACGCCGATCAAGGCAGCCAGAACAGGAATCAGCCAGACAATGGAGAAGCGCTTTCCGCGCATGATCTCAGGCTCGGGAATCGGTTCGTCAAACGCGGGTTCAGTGGGCAGGTGATTCATCATTTTTCTCCAGCGCGTCCCAAATCAGTCTCGGATCGAAAGTCATGGCGGCAATCATGGTGATGACTACCACCGCGGCGAAATAAACGACGCCGGCCCCCGCCTCGATGGTGGTCAGGTATCCAAGGCGGACCAGGGCGACCAGCACGGTCACCACGAAGACATCCAGCATGGACCAGCGCCCCACCAGTTCCGTGATGCGGTAGAGGCGGGTGCGTTCTTCAGGCCGCCAGCGGGTTCGCCGCTGGACCGATAGCACAAGCCCGCCCAGAACGATCAGTTTGGCAATGGGAACCACAATGCTGGCCACGAAAATGATCAATGCGATGCCCCAGGATCCGGTCTGCATGAAGAAGATGACACCGCTCATAATCGTATCGGGCTGGGTGCTGCCCAGGTAGGTGGTGATGGTCACCGGCAGCAGGTTCGCCGGAATGTAGAAAATCAGGGCCGCAATCAACAGGGCCCAGGTGCGGGCGATGCTGTTCGGTTTTCTAAGGTGAAGACGCGCACCGCAGCGTGGGCATCTGGCATGCACCCGGTGGACTGCCGGCGGCCGGTGGACCAGCAGGCTGCAGCCGTGGCAGTTGAACAGGCCCGACCGGGCGGCGGTGTGGTCGGCGTGCGGATACGTCATCGCCATTCGTCCATTTTCTCCCAGATGGTGATCGGAACCAGGACGGTGTTGACCGCCGCCAGCACAAACACCAGCGCAAGAAATGAGAAAAGTGCCGTGCCGGGTATGATGGTGGCCATTTTAGACAGTTTGACCACGGATACCAGGATGCCCAGTAAAAATATTTCGGTCATGCTCCACGGGCGAAGGCTGAGTGCCAGCCTGAAAACCCGCCGGCTGGCCGGCAGGCGATGACCTGATCGCATCGGCCACAGCACGTAAACGAGGGCTCCCAGCAGTATACAGGGAATCAGCATGCTGGTGAGCAGGACCAGGATGGCCACGCCTGCCATGCTCTGCTCGGAAAGAATGATTGTCCCGGTGATGAGCGTGGTTTCCAGGATGGTCCCCTGGGATTCCAGCGACAAAAACGGATAGATGTTGGCGATGACCAGCAGCACCAGTCCGGTGATGGCCAGGGCCAGCGACCGGTCGATGGTTTTCGGAAAGTGAACATAAAGCAAAGCCCCGCAACGCCTGCAGCGGGCTTTGCTTTTTTCCGGCAGCGGTTGCACGCGGTGCAGCAGGTCGCATTCGTGGCAGGCGATCAGGGTTTGCGTCATAGCCACATGGCACCTTCAGGCCATCATCGTTCTTTTACCGGAAAACCGGTGTGTCCGAACAAAGGCGCACCGACAGCGCCATGCACGGCGACTGGGTCAGGAATCTTTTTTCAGCGCGTGTCGAAAAGCGTCGCACGCGCAGGCAAGATAAGGCAAAATTTAGCTAATCCGTTCAAATACTGTTTAAATACCACTATTTCCGAAACCATGCAATGGTTTCATGCCCGCCGGCAAATCCTTGATGAACGGCCCATGCCGATTGGCAGGAAGTGATCAAACACGACCCATGGGCCAAGACACGGCGCTCGGATGATAAACGGCGATAGCGAACACATTCCCCCTTCCCTTGCGGTGGGGTCAGCGAGCGAACCGGAAATCGATATTCATCCTTACGGTACCGCGAAGCACTGCCGACAAGCATCTGCGGCGTTGAAAAAAGCGGGCAATCCCGTCAGGCGCACCCGTGCATCGTCCTGTCAGGCAATATCCGTAGACGCATGAAAGCCTTTTGCGTAAGCAAAAACCGGACGGTGGATCGGTACCGCAACCATGGCCATCCAAGAGAGGGTTCAACGCAAGGTTTCCAACACAATCGAAGGAAAAGGACCATTCGTGGACGGGCAACAGGTGTGTTTCAGGCAACCTGAAGATCGGGCTTGCCCTTACGGCGACGAATGACCTTGACGATGGTGGGTGTCGTTTTCGTGTGGGAACCGGCCTTGGCGTTTGGGTCGGTCTGTGTAAAAAGCTGAAAAAGCTTGGCTTCGATTTTTTTTCGTTTGTTCTCGTCCATCAATTTGTCTTCTTAGTCTTTCTTCGTGGTTGTCGGTCATGGCGGGTTCCTGCCGCAGCTACCCACAGCCGGACCATCCAGTAAATGTCGCATGAAGCGGTTGGCCGCATGCACAATTGTCAGCAATCCACCTGCCGTTTAGGGATTTACGTCTGCATTAATTTTATTTAAGGGAGGCAAACACCGCTTTACGTAGGGGTAAGCGCATCACCTGCCAAGAGCAGGACTATTGCGTTGTGCCCTGCTTATAACAGACGAACCGACTTGGCAAGGATTAAATGACAATGCCAGCCGTTTTTTTTGCCTGGACGATCGACCAGAGTCGCACGATCAGAACCCACCGCCCCCCTTATGGGTGCAAATTTGCAACGTTTTGATGAGACCATTTTCCCATCCTTGCTCTATCTATCTGTAAATAATTTACTTTTTAAAAACTGCGACGTTCAGGAATCGGGCACGCTTTATGCTCTGATGGCTGGTGCGTAGAAGGCGCATGGCCCTGCCAAACATAGTCGCCGGATAGTTCCCCTATCGGACCGTGACGCGATATCTTTAATTAAAATTCAAAACAGGAGGCGGAATCGATGGATGATGAGGTCATTCAGTTGGGCGGCAAAAAACGGAACACCTTTATGGACAAGGTCAGGGAGATTTTGCCGGAAGGCGGCAACCTGAACCTTTGCCTGACCTGTGGTGCGTGTTCTTCCGGATGTCCGGCAACCGGCCTGGACGGCATGGACCCGCGCAAGTTCCTGCGCATGGCCGCACTCGGTCTGGACCAGGAGATCGCCAGATCGGATTGGCCGTGGATGTGCACCATGTGCCAACGCTGCATCTATGTCTGCCCGATGAGCATCGACATCCCGCAGCTGGTATACAACGCCCGGGCGCTGCGCCCCAGGGAAGAGCGGCCCAAAGGCATCCTGGGATCCTGCGACATGGCCCTGAGAAATGAGAGCACCAGCGCCATGGGTACCGCACCCGATGACTTCGTCTTTGTAGTTGGGGACGTACGGGAAGAGTATCAGGAAGCCCAGCCCGAATTTGCCGACATGCAGGCACCCATCGACAAGCAGGGGGCGGAGTTTTTCCTCAACCAGAATTCACGCGAGCCGGTCACCGAGCCGGACGAATTGGTTCCCCTGTGGAAGATCCTTCACCTTGCCGGGGCGGACTGGACCTACGGCAGTGCCGGGTGGGCCGGCGAAAACTATTGCATGTTTCTGGCGGACAACGACGCCTGGGAAAAGGTCACCCGCACGACCGTCAACCAGGCCAACAAGTTGGGGGTTAAAACGTTTCTCAACACTGAGTGAGGGCACGTGACTTTCTCAGTCCGGGCCGGACTGAAAAAATTCAACCTTGAACACAACTTTGAAGTCAAAAACATCTATGAGTACTACGCCAAGTGGATCCGTGAGGGCAAACTGAAGGTCAACGCGGATTGGAACAAGGATCTGAAGATCAAGTTCACCGTACAGGATCCCTGCCAGATCGTGCGCAAAAGCTATGGCGACCCGATCGCCGAAGATCTGCGCTACGTGGTCAAATCCGTGGTGGGCGAAGAGAATTTCATCGACATGCAGCCCAACCGCTCCAACAACTTCTGCTGCGGCGGCGGCGGCGGATTTCTCCAATCCGGTTTTAAGGAGCAACGCCTTAAATACGGCATTCTCAAGGATCAGCAGATCAAAGCCACCGGCGCCGACTACTGTATTGCCGGCTGCCACAACTGCCACGCCCAGATCCACGAGCTCAGTGAACACTACGGCGGTCACTATCCGGTGGTTCATCTGTGGACACTGATCTGCCTCTCCCTGGGCATATTGGGCCCCAATGAACGCGAATATCTGGGTGACGACCTGAAGGAAGTCAACGTTTTTCACCCGGAAACCGCCATGTAGGCCGCAAGCAGGCAACCCTGAGCCTCATCCGGCCTTGCCGCATCGATCGCCTGTCGACGGACATGTTGCTAAACTGCCTGTCGGCAGGCCATCATGCAGGGAAAGGATCATGGACAGCCAATTGACCGTAAGGGAATTACGGGTTCGCTGGGAAAAGGCGCTGGCGGCAACCCGAAACGCGGTTTCCATGCACCCGGAAACCTACCGGGATCTGAAAGCCCAGGCAGCCGATATCGTCGAGAATACCATCGACATCAACGACTATTTTCCCAAGATGGAAAAACTGGTCAGCCGATTGAAAACCATGGACCCCTGCGGTCATGGCAGCATCTTCGATATCTTCAGTGCCCGCATCTCACCGTCAGACATCTGGCAGGTGAAAATGCTCAGAATGGAGTGCCAGGACCTGTTGGCCCACCTCAACGTCTTCGATGAATGGCGCCGCAACCAGCACCACCTGCGCATGGTAAAATAATAGCCCTCCTTCCCGCGGTCCCGGTGAGCAGGCCCCCTGCTTCGCTCCGACGAGCCACAGTGGGTGCACTTGCTGGGGCGGTTCTTTATTTCCGGCACCTGGACCTTCCACCCGCCCGTAAGGATCAATTGAGCGTGTACCTTGGCTCGCAGCAGACACCAGGCTGGAATTTGGCAACCAAACAGGTTATAATCGCAAAGTGATACCCATTCGACGGCCCCTCTTGAAATGGGCTGCCGTTCCAAACCACGCAGATCGCCATGAAAATGCCAGAAAAGCTCGCCCCCATTCCTCACAACGTCACCGAAATTATTCTGGAAAGCATCTCCGATGGCGTGTTCACCGTCGACCACCAGTGGCGCATCATGTCTTTCAACCGCGCCGCCGAAAAAATTACCGGCATCGACCGGCACGAGGCCATCGGCCGGCACTGTTGGGAAGTCTTCCGCTCCAATATGTGCGAAGACGACTGCGCACTGAAGCGGACCATGAAGGAAGGCACGTCCCTGACCAACACATCGACTTATATTGTCACCAGCGCCAAAAAGCGCATTCCCATCACGGTTTCCACGGCCCCGCTGAAAAACAGGGACGGCGAGGTGTTGGGTGGCGTGGAGACCTTCAGGGATCACAGCCTGGTGGAAGCGCTGCGCAAGCGGCTGGACGGCCGGTTTCAAATCGGCGACATTGTCAGCCGCAGTGACGCCATGCATGACATCCTGGCCATATTGCCCATGGTGGCGGAAAGCGGCAGCACCGTGCTGCTGGAAGGGGAGACCGGCACGGGCAAGGAGCTGCTGGCCCGGGCCATTCACGATGCCAGCCCGCGCAGGAACAAACCCTTTGTGGCCATCAACTGCAGCGCACTGCCGGACACCCTGCTCGAATCCGAACTGTTCGGATACAAATCCGGTGCCTTTACCCACGCCGTGAAAGATAAGCCCGGCTATTTTTCGGCCACTGCAGGCGGTTCCATCCTTTTGGATGAGATCGGGGACACCAGCGCCGCCTTTCAGGTGAAGCTGCTGCGGGTATTGGAAGAGCAGGCGTTTGTACCCCTTGGTGCCGTTGAAAAAGTCAAATCGGACGTACGGGTGATCGCCGCCACCAACCGGAATCTTGACGACTGCGTTGCCGCCGGCCAGTTCCGCCAGGACCTATTCTACCGCATCAACGTGGTTCGATTGCACCTCCCCCCCCTTCGCGAACGCAAGGAGGATATTCCCCTGCTGCTCGGTCACATCATCGAAAAAATGAACATGATGCGCGGCAAAGCGATCAGCGGAGTGGATGACGACGTGCTTCAGATTCTCATGGGTCACGACTACCCCGGAAACATCCGTGAATTGGAAAACATTATCGAACACGCCTTTGTCCTTTGCAGCGACGGCACCATTCAGGCGCGCCATTTGCCGGGCTGCTTCTCCTCACCCCCCCCGGCTTCCCATGCATGCGCCCCCCTGACCCATACGCTCGACGCCACCGAAGCCATTGCCATCGTCAATGCGCTTAAACGCAACCGCTACAACCGGTTGGCGGCGGCCAGGGATTTGGGCATGCATAAAAGTACGCTTTTCCGTAAAATCAAACGCCTGGGCATCGATCTTCCTGACATCGACGGCCGCTGCAAAAAGACCGACTCGCCTATCGACTGACGCAGGTTTGCAGCGATCGCATCGCCTACTGCTGCACCATTGCGACTATCGTGTCGAAAGACCTCCCTGCCAACCCACCCAAAAAGATACAACCACCTATAATATTTCGTTTTTAATAATTTCTTGATTGGCTGCCCAGGCTGGCACGCCCTTTGCCAAGATCCTATTGATTATCAGAGACACAATCGGAAAGGAGCAAAAAATGAAAACGACCGTCAAAGGCAAAGGCCTCCCACTGAAAACCGAATCGCCGGCATCTCCTGCCAAACGCTTGAAAGTGCCGGATCCGGTCCGGGCCTCCATCGATGAGGCAACCCAGACCATGCTCAGGCGGGCGCAGGAGCTGGGAATCGATACGGTATTCGATCGAGCGGAAAACATGAAGCCGTGCAATATCGGCACCCAGGGCACCTGCTGCAAAAATTGCGGCATGGGTCCTTGTCGTCTGCCATTGCCCAAAAGCGGTATCGAGGGTGCGGATGATCGAAAAGGCTTGTGCGGGGCGTCCGCCAACACCATCGCCGCGCGCAACTTTATCCGCATGATCGCCGGTGGCGCGGCAGCCCATTCGGACCATGGCCGCGGTGTGGCCGAAGTGTTTTTGAGTGTTGCCCGCAACGAATCCCAGGATTACCGGATCAAGGATTACGCCAAATTGATGGCCATTGCACCCTATTTCGATGTCGCGACAACGGTATCGGTGGACGGCGAGACCCTTGATCGCGACCAGAGTGAAATCGCTGTGGAAGTGGCCCAAAAGGCCCTGGGTGAATGGGGCAAGAGCGAAGGCGAACTGCGTTACCTGAAACGGGCGCCCACCCTGCTCTATGAAAAATGGAAGAAAAATGGCGTACTGCCCAGAAACATCGACCGGGAGATCGTCGAAATCATGCACCGCACTCATATCGGTGTGGATCAGGATTACAAGAACCTCATGAAACAGGGAACCCGGGCAGCCATTGCCGATGGCTGGGGCGGCTCCATGTTGGCAACCGACCTGCAGGATGTTCTTTTCGGAACGCCCTATCCACTCCAGTCGGAAGCCAACCTGGGCGTGATGAAAGCGGATCACGTCAACCTGGTGATTCATGGTCACGAGCCCATTTTGTCGGAAATGATCGTGGCGGTGGCCCAAAAGCCTGAAATGCACGAATATGCCCTGTCAAAGGGTGCCAAGGGAATTCAACTGTCGGGAATCTGCTGCACAGCCAACGAGGTGCTGCAACGCCACGGGGTGCCCCAATGCGGGACCTTTCTCCAACAGGAACTGGCCATCATTACCGGCGCCTGCGATGCCATGGTGGTCGACATCCAGTGCATCTTCCAAAATGTCGCCAATGTGGCAAACTGCTTCCACACCAAACTGATTACCACCCATCCGATTGCGCGCATGGAGCAGGAGAACGTGATCCACATTGAATTTGACGAACACCATGCCATGGAGGATGCCGAGCGTATCGTCAGGATGGCCATCGACAACTTTGCCAACCGGGGATCCGAAGTCATGATTCCCCAACAAAAAGGAATTCAGGTTGCCGGATTCGGTGTCGAGGCCATCCAGTACCATTTGGGCGGTACCTTTCGCGGAAGCTACTACACCCTGAACGACAACATCATCAACGGCCGTATCCGCGGTATCGCCGGTGTGGTCGGCTGCAACAATGCCAGGACCCGGCACAACGAAGGCCACATCGAGGTGGTCAAGGAACTGATCAAAAACGACGTGATTGTCCTGACGACCGGCTGCAACGGGATTGCCTGCGCCATGGAAGGCTTGCTGGCGCCGGAATCGGCCGGTGTTTTTTGCGGTGCGGGCCTGGCCGAGGTCTGTGAAACCGTGGGCATCCCCCCTGTGCTGCACATGGGTTCCTGCGTGGACAACAGCCGCATTCTCCTGGCAGCCACCGAAGTCGTCAAGGCCGGTGGCTTGGGCAACGACATCAGCGACCTGCCTGCGGCGGGAAGCGCGCCCGAGTGGATGAGTGAAAAGGCGATCAGTATCGGCCACTACTTCGTGGCTTCGGGCGTCTATACCGTTTTCGGCGTCGGATTGCCGGTCACCGGTGCACCCGTATTTCAAAAGTACCTGTTCGAAGAGTTTGAAAAACTGTACGGCGGGATGTGGGACCTGGAGATCGATCCGGTGAAGCATGCCCGTAAAATGATCGCCCATATCGACAGGAAACGCAAAGCGCTTGGCATCGACAGGGCCAGGGAGCGAACCTTGGTGGATATGGCCGCTCGCAGAGAGCTGACCTCTGCTTAGGCAGCGCCCGATTTGCGGGCAACCGGCTTGCTGTCGGTTCGTCGATGCCGAAATGGATTGAGCCGCGAAAGCGGTCGCCTTCCCCGTCACACCGATGCCTGGCAACCTGGCTTCGCGCCAAAAGCAGCGGGGTGGGCGATCGCGACCGTGGGTCACGAATAGGAGGTGCCAAGCGATGGCGCTGACCGACATGTTATCCAAGCAAGAATGGGCCCAATTCGAAAAGACGTTGTTTGAACGGTTTGCAATCAACAGCGCCGTATTCGACCGTTCAGGGGCCGGGGTAACCGGGAAACCCCGCTGGTGCAATCGATTGTGCCCGCAAATCAAGTCGAATCCGGATTCACTGGCTGCGATATGCGCGCCGGCCAACCAACAT
>NZ_JBUOIV010000062.1:0-32563 GCF_055467485.1 Desulfosarcina sp.
TCGGCCATCCTAGCCGACCGCATCGGCCTGAACCCGTGGTTTGGCATGTTGGCCGGCGGTCTGCTGGCCGCCTTCCTGGGGTTCGTGATCGGCGCCATCACCCTGCGCCTGAGGGGCATCTTCGCCGCGTGCCTGGCCTGGTTCTTCGGCCTGGCGCTGATGGGCCTGGCCACCAAAATGGTCTGGCTGACCCGCGGCCCGCTGGGCATGCGTGTGGACCGGCTGTTCGAAACCCAGTCCAACGTGCCTTACTACTACCTGTGCCTGATAATGATGGTGGTTATCTACATCATCTGTAAGTGGTGCACGCGCACCAAGATGGGCCTGGCCTTCAAGGCCATCGGGCAGAACATGGAGGCGGCGCGCACCTCGGGGATCAACCCGATTTTCTATCGGCTGGTTAACTTCACCCTGAGCTGCGCCCTGGCCGGTTGGATGGGCGGCTTTTACGCCCACTACTACGGTATTCTCACCCCGGACATGATGCACACCTCCAAGACCGTGGAGGTACTGGCGGTGGCCTACATCGGCGGGCGGGGCAGCCTGTGGGGCGGGGCGGCTATCGCTTTTCCGTTTATTTTCGCCATGGAACTGGTGCGTTCGTCGCTCTCCAACCTGCCGGGCCTGAACCTGCTCCTGTACGGCCTGCTGCTGATCCTGGTGATGATCTATTACCCCGGCGGATTTGCCGAGTTCTTCAACAACACCTTCAGGAAAACCAAAAGCAGGATGTTGGGCTACTTCCTCAACGGGGCCTACAATTCCGCCAAATGATCACGGTTCGACCCTGATAATGAATCAAACATGGAAATATATCGGTGCGGAATTCACCGAAGCAATGCCTATATCAAAAGGAGAAGAAAGGTTATGAAAACACAGGCACGAGTGGTTGTGATCGGCGGGGGCGCCATTGGCGTCAGCGTGGCCTATCACCTGGCCAAGTATGGCTGGAAAGATGTGGTGCTGATCGAAAAGCACGAACTCACCTCCGGCTCCACCTGGATGGCAGCGGGTAATTGCTCATTTTTTCACGGCAACTACTACTGCACCCAGGTCAACATGAAGAGCATCGAGATCTATCAGCAGCTGGAAGCCGAAACCGGCCAGAGCGTGGGCTGGCATACCACCGGCTCCATCCGCACGGCCGACAACCCCGGCCGCATGGAGGAACTGGGCTATATCTACAGCATGAACCGCTGCCTGGGCCTGGACGTGAGTTGGATCACCCCGGAAAAGATGAAGGAGATGCATCCGCTGATGAATGTCGACGGCATCATCGGCGGCCTCTACTGGCCCGATGACGGTGATGTGGATCCCAACGGCATCACCATGGCCATGAGCATCGGGGCCAAGAAACACGGCGCCGAGATCAACACCCACACCCAGGTGACCGGCATCGACCGCTCTCCTGCCGGCGAGTGGCTGGTGCACACGGACAAGGGCGACATCGCCTGCGAATACGTGGTCAACGCGGCCGGCCTGTGGGCGCCCGAGGTGGCCAAAATGGTTGGCTTGGAAATACCCTCTATCGCCGGTGAGCACACCCACATCCTCTTCGAGGCCATCGACGTGGTGGAAAAGCGCGACGCCTATCTCCCCCTGGTACGCGACCCCGACCGCTCCATCTATATCCGCCAGGAGATGGACAGCCTGATCCTGGGCCTTTACGAGAGCAAGGTCAAGCAGTGGAATCCCAGAGGGGTGCCCTGGGACTACGCCCAGACCGAACTGCAGCCGGACATCGACCACATCGCCGATTTTATCGAGCACGGCATCTACCGTTTCCCGATCATGGGCGAAACCGGTTTCAAACACGTGACCGACGGTCCCATCACCTACACGCCCAACGGCGACCCACTGGTCGGGCCGGCCTACCCGCTGAAAAATTTCTTCCACGCCTGCGGGTACAGCTTCGGCATCACCCAGGCCGGCGGCATCGGTCACTATCTGGCCGGCTGGATCATGAACGGCGAACCCGAGATCGACCTGTGGCCGGTGGACAGCCGCCGATACGGCAGCTACGCCAACTGGGCCTACAACCACGAGAAGATCGAGGATACCTATCCGCGGCTCTACGCCATTATCTGCCCCAACGACTGGCGTGACGCCGCCCGACCCAACCGCACCGCGCCCATCTATGAGTATCAGAAGCAGGCCGGAGCGGTGTTCGGCGACTACTACGGCTGGGAGTGCCCCAACTATTTTACCGACAATGCCGCGGACAAGCGGGAAAAACCGGGATGGAAGCGCAACAACACCTCCGGTTACGTGGATGCCGAGTGCAAGCACGTCATGGAAAAGGTGGGCATTCTGGACCTCTCGCGCTTTGCCAAGACCCGCATCACCGGCCCCGGAGCCGAGGCCTGGCTCAACCGCATGACCTGCCAGAAGGTGCCGACCAAGGACGGGCGCATTGCCCTGTCCCCCATGCTGGACCCCAACGGCAATTTCAAATCGGACATGACCATTACCCGGATCGGGGATGGTGAGTACTTTTGTGTCACCGCCTCCGTGGGCAAGCGTCACGACCAACACTGGCTGATGGAAAACCTGCCGGCCGACGGCAGCGTCTGCATGGAAGACGTGACCTACCAGCAGGGCTGCCTGGTCCTGGCCGGACCGAAGAGCCGGGACGTGCTCGCCAAGGCCTGCTACAACGACGTGTCCAACGCGGCCTTCCCCTTCGGTACCAGCCGGGAAATTTACGTGGGACGTGTCAAATGCCGGGTCAACCGCATGAACTACGTGGGCGAACTGGGCTACGAAATTTTTCATCCCATCCAGTCCCAGATTCCGGTCTTTCAGGCCCTGATGGCCGCGGGTGAAGCATTCGATCTGAAAATGTTCGGTATGTACGCCATGGATTCCATGCGTCTGGAAAAGGGCTACCTGGCCTGGAAGAGTGAAATGAACGTGCACCACACCCCATTGGAGACCAATGTGGCCTGGACGGTTAAATTGGACAAGGATTTCATCGGCAAGGCCGGGCTCGAAAAGCAGAAGGCCGCCGGCGTGCCCCGTCAGTTGGTTTGCCTGGTGTGCCAGGCCGAGGATGCCGACCCCTGGGGCTACAACCCGATCTTCAATGGTGACCAGATCGTGGGCATGACGTCCTCGGGAGGGTATGGGCATCGCATTGACAAGAGCATTGCCCTGGGGTATGTGCCACCGGCAATGGCAGCGCCGGGAACCCGGCTGGAAGTCGAAGTGCTGGGTAAACGTCTGGCCGCCGAAGTCGTCGCCATGCCGCTTTACGATCCCAAGAACGAGCGGATGAAAGCGTAGAAAGGACAATTTCGAATTGTGAATGTTAAAAGTTGAATGGTTGAATCCTGTCGATTTAGAAAAAGATAGAAACCCTTCATTCAACATTCACAATTCATGAATGCAGGGGCCTCCTCCTGCTGCCGGGGCGGGTACGGCCCACGGCACCTCCCCAAAGGGGGCCGTACCCGCCATCTCCGGTAACCGGAAAGCGCCTTATAACAAAAGAGGTGAGGACACCATCATGCAGATTTATGTATGCGTCAAACATGTGCCCGACACGGCGGCCAACATCAAGATTGTCGGCGAGAACGGATTTGATGATGCCGGCTGTAAATTCATCGCCAACCCTTACGACGAATATGCGGTTGAGCAGGCCGTGCAACTGGTGGAAAAGAACGGCGGCGAAGTGATCGTCGTCACTGTCGGCAAGGCGGCGGCCGTTGCCACCATCCGTGCCGCCATGGCCATGGGGGCCCACCGGGGCATCCTGGTCACCATAGAGAGCCAGTTCCTGGACAGCCAGATCACGGCCCGGGCCCTTGCGGCGGCTATCGAACAGGACGGCAAGCCGGACATCATTTTCACCGGAAAGGGTGCCGTGGACTCCGAAGGCTTTCAGACCCTCTACCGACTGGCCGCGGCCATGGGACTGCCGGTGGTCAACGAAATCAACAGAATGGAGCTCGTTGACGGCAAGGCTGTCGTGGGACATGAGATCGGCGGCGGTGCACGTGAGGTGCTCGAAGTGGCCCTTCCCTGCGTGCTGGGCGCCACCAAAGGCCTCAACGAGCCGCGATACCCCAAATTCCCGGACATCATGAAGGCCAAGAAAAAACCGGTCAAAGAGATGGCCATCGCCGATCTGGGTGTTTCCGTCGACGGCGCCCAGAGCGAACTGGTCAAGTTGGAGAAGGTTCCCGAGCGAACCGGCGCCAAGATGCTGGGCGGCGATGTTCGCCAGGCGATGGAAGAACTGGTTAAAATACTGAAAGAAGAAGAAAAAGTCATCTAACTGGGGAAAATTCATCTTGCATTCCAGGCCGGCGTTCTCAGATTTTTCCGATCCTCGACGTAGCGCTGCTACGCCTGCGGTCTGAAACATCCTGCGGCCTTGGCCTGAAAAGCAACCGGCATTTTCCTGACAAGCCATCAATCGGATTTCGCAAACAAACGCGTATTTCCGAAGGCTTCGTGAAAAGCCCGAGATCAAGGCTTGCGAATCCTGAGGAATGAGGCGTATTGACGATACTCCGCAATGACGAAGGATGAAGCATAACGCAGCTATCGGGCTTTTTACGAAGCCTTCCAATAAAGGAGAAAAAGCATGGCTACCATCGGTATATTGATTGAAACCGAAGACGGCAATGTCAAGGACACCAACTTCGGCGTGCTCACTGCCGCCCGCGGGCAGGGTGAAGGAACGATCGTCGCTCTGATGCTGGACGGTTCGGCGGTGGGTGCCAAGGATGTTTTAGGCAAATACGGTGCCCACAAAGTGGTCCAGTTGTCAGTGGCGGGCGGCGACCTGTCGGCCAGCCCGGACCTCAAGGCCAGGGCACTGGCCGCCGCCATCGACCACTTCGGTCTGGATGCCCTGTTGGGCCTGGCCAGCGCCCAGGGGCGCGACATCTTCGCCCGGTTGGCCGCATCCATGGACCTTCCCCTGGCGTCTGACTGCATGGCCGTGGACGTTGCCGCAAAAACGGTCAGGAAATCTCACTTCTCGGGTAAGACCTTTGCCACGGTCAGGATGTCCGGCACGGTGGTGCTGTGCGCCTTGCGCCCCAATGCCATTGACGCGGTGGAAGCGCCGGCGGATGCAGTCGTGGAGGCCTTTGCGGCGCCAGTCGAGGATCCGGGCCTGGTCAAGGTGGTGGACGTCAAAAAAGAGGCCGCCGACACAGTCGACCTGACCGAGGCCGGTGTCATTGTCACCGGCGGCAGACCCATCGCATCGGCGGACAACTATAAAATTCTGGCTGAATGCGCCCGGTTGCTGGGCGGCACCATCGGCGCCTCCCGCGCCGCTGTGGATGCGGGTTTCGCACCTCATGCCATGCAGGTGGGGCAGACCGGCAAGACCGTCAGTCCCCGCCTCTACATCGGGTGCGGCTTGTCCGGTTCGGTGCAGCATTTTGCCGGCATGAAAACCTCAAAGGTGATTGTGGCCATCAACACCGACAAGGATGCACCCATATTTGAAAAATGCGACTACGGCATTGTCGGCGACCTGTTCGACGTGGTGCCGGTTTTAACCGAAGTCCTCAAGGAAAAATTGTAGTGCCCGTCCACAAGGGGCATCTTTCGACCCAGGCCGGTGTTCTCGGATGGTTCCGATCCTCGACGCAGCGATGCTGCGCCTGCGGTCTGAAGCATCCTGCGGCCTTGGCCTGAACCAACATCTACCCCTTGTGAACAGACACTATTTAACCGGAGTATGGAATGGAACAGTACACCATTGTCAAATCGTTTGTCATGATCATGGCCCTGGCCGGGGCCTTCTCTTTTTTCTTCCTGCGGGTCAGGCGGCTCTACCGCCTGATGATGGCCGTTGAAGGCACCACCGAATTCAAGCTGGACCAGGTCTCTGCGCGTATCGGCGTGCTGTTCAAGGATGTTTTGGGCCAGGCCAACGTCCGGCGGAAAAAAATGCCCGGGATCGCCCACACCCTGATTTTTTTCGGTTTTCTGGCCGTGCAGCCCCACAGCCTGGAATTGATGATCAAGGGGGTGTGCCCGGCATTCGAAGTGGGGAATTGGATCCCCGGCCTCTATGGCGGCTACCTCTTCACGGCCGACATCCTGGCTTCATTCGTACTGGTCGGCTTTGCCTATGCCATCTACCGGCGGACCATGCTGCGTCCGCCCTACCTGACACTCGGGACCGACGCGAACCTGATCATCCTGTTTACCTGCCTGATCATCGTCACCTTCCAGGCCATCAACGCCTTTCAGACCCTGCTGCCCGTCGAACCCGGCGCCTATGACTACCGCGGTGTTTTTCCCTTGTCCGGCCTGCTTGTGGGCCTCCTTGGCCTGGACCGGATGAATCCGCAGCAGGTCTTTGCCGGCTACGAGATCGCCTACTGGATCCACATGGCCACCATTCTGGGGTTTCTGGTATACATCCCCGGATCCAAGCACCTGCATCTGCTGGCCGCCGCGCCCAACGTATTTCTGAAGCCGCTCAAGCGGGAGAAGGCCATCGTCAAAACCGACATCGAGAACGAGGAACTGGAGACCTTCGGCCTGGGCAAGGTCAGTGAGTTGAACTGGAAGAACGTGCTCAACCTTTATGCCTGCACCGAATGTGGACGCTGCGAGGAACAGTGCCCGGCGGCCAATACGGATAAACCCCTTTCACCGAAAAAAGTGGTCCATGACTTAAAAGTGGACCTGCTGGATCAATCCGACACCATTTTGGGCGGCAACTTCGATCAGGTCAAACCCATCGTGCGTGACGATGCCCCGGTCACCGGCGACGTGCTGTGGTCCTGCACCACCTGCCGGGCCTGTGAGGACATCTGCCCGGTGAACATCGAACATCTGGATTTCATCATCGAGGCGCGCAAGCACCAGGTGCTCATGGAAGCCAGTTTTCCGCCGGAGGTCCAGGAAACCTTCACCAACCTGGAGAACCAGGCCAACCCCTGGGGGTTCGGCGCCGACAGCCGGGCCGACTGGTGCAAGGGCATGGACGTGCCGCTGATGAGCGACAACCCCGATGCCGATCTGCTCTGGTTCGTGGGATGCGCCGGGTCCTTCGACGACCGGGGCAAGAAGATCTCCCAGGCCATGGCCCGGGTGCTCCAGCGCGCCGGGGTCAACTTCGCCATCCTCGGCCCGGAGGAAGCCTGCAACGGCGACATGGCCAGGCGGGCCGGCAACGAATACCTGGCCCAGATGCTGATCCAGCAGAACGTTGAAGTTCTCAACGGGTACAAACCCAAACGAATTCTCACCGGCTGCCCCCACTGCTTCAATATCATCAAGAACGAATACCCCCAGTTCGGCGCCGCCTTCCCGGTGGTCAGCCACGCCGAACTGCTCTTCGACCTGCACAAGCAGGGGCGCCTGAAGCCCAACGGGAAAGGCATCGGGTCGCTGACCTTCCACGATTCCTGCTATTTGAGCCGCTGGAACGGTATCGTCCAGCCGCCCCGCGACCTGCTGCGCTCCATGAACAACGGCCAGTTGACCGAGATGCAGCGCATCCGCGAAAAAGGATTCTGCTGCGGTGCGGGCGGTGGCCGCATGTTCATGGAGGAAACCCTGGGCAAGCGAATCAATGTGGACCGGGCCGAAGAGGTGATGCGAAGCGGTGCGTCCACCGTGGCCGCCGCCTGTCCCTTCTGCGCCACGATGCTCTCGGACGGCCTCATGGACAAAGAATCGACCGTCCTCGTCAAGGATATCGCCGAGATCGTGGATGCGGCGACGGCCTGACATCAATCGGAGGTGTTTATGCCCGTGGAAGCCAATATCGTTGACATACTAAAGAAAAACAAGATCGCCTACGAGGTGGTCGAACACGAACCGGTGTACACGAATCCGGCCATGGCCGATGCGCTGGGGGTCAGCGAAGCCGAAACCGTCAAGTCCCTGGTCCTGGTGACCAAGGAAAAGCAAATGGTGGTGCTGGTGATGCCCGGTGACAAAAAGGTGGACTGGAAAAAAGCCGCAGCAGGTATCGGAACCAAGAAGGTCGCCTTTGCCAAACCCGAGGATGTGCTGGAAAAAGTGGGCTGCGAAGTGGGCTGTGTGCCCCCCTTCGGCCAGTTGACGCCGTTGCCGATCTTCATGGATCCGGACCTGGCCAAAAAGGACACCGTCTATTTCAACCCCGGCAAGCACGACAAATCTTTCAAGATCAAAGCCTGGGACCTCAAGAAAGTCAGCAAACCCAAATTTATCTGATCTGACCGTGCCATGACAGGGGCGCCGGTGTGACCCGCCGGCGTCTCCTTGACAATCGCATCTTACCTGCGTAGATTCCTCAGTTGTGACATTTCTTTTACTGGCTTTTCCCATGGCGATCCATTAACTTCCCCATTGGGAAATTCCGGGCGCCGATTTGGGCCAGGGCGCAGGCAGCGTCCTGCCGCGGTGCCATTTAATCCGATAAACCGAGTGTTTCATGAACCCTGTTGATTTAATCTGTCGGACTTTTTTATCATTTATCGCCGGCGGTTTGTTATTCCTGATGGCCGGCAATGCCAGCGCGTCAGAGTTGCGCAAGGATTTGCCGCCGGATGTAACATCGACGCTTCATTATCTTCTGGACCTGGTGAAAAATGAGGATGGTGCGGCCTACGATGAGCGGCGCATCGGGCCGTTGATGGCGTTTCTGCTGGCGTCCAAACCGGACGACGCCATATATCGTGCTGACGATTCCTTTGATGCGCCTTCTGCCTATAATGGATTTACTGTCAATACCGGTATCCAGCGTATCACCGATTATATAATGGATGCTGACATCCCGTCCTTTTTCTTCTGGCCGTCCTCCCTGCGACTGTCCCGGTGGACCCGGGTGGATGGCGGTGATCAGCAGTTTGACCGGCTGAGAGAGGCATCCACCGGTTTAAACACCCCTTTTATTCTCAAAGGGTCCGAACATATCACGATCACACCGGATCAGCACACCGGTGCCTACTATAGTTACGACGTCGACAGGATGGTCATCCTCGGTCCCTACCAGAAGGGGAGGGTGATGATCAATTTATTCCGGCAGCAGGAACCGTCGGCGGTGGGCAGGAGAGGGTGGGTGTTGGGCAAGGACGAAGAGTGGAGCTACCTGTACACCCGGGATAAGGGGTTGAACGTCAAGGGACTGGGATGGGCCGATACCTATATGTACGATTCATTCGGGGTAACCGTCTATTACCAGGCGGATCCCGGGAAGCCGGCCGTTACCTGTGGAACCGTCAGTTGGGTCAAGGCCGGCTGGGCTGGTATCAACATGGTCCAGTCCAAGCACATCCATCGGGGATTGGTCCGTGTGGCTGATGCGTTTAAGGAAGTGTTGGAGGACCCGCGGCTGCCGGAGCCGGCCCAGTTGGCGGAGACGTTTTCAAAATCCAAAGACCTTCCGATCCTGACGCTGAAGGCTTACGCCAAGGACTATTTGTCCGGCCTGGAGCGGCGCATCCAATCATCCGATACCCTGTTGAAAAAAGTGGGCGACAAGTTCGACAGCCAAGCCCTGCTCGAGCAGATGACTCGCGACGAGCTATATGCCGCACTGGCTCTGGACTACCTTAAAAAGCTTCTCGGACATGATCCGGTGATGGATTCCCACCCGTTCTGATTCTTTCCTGACAATCCGGCGCCTTGTCTGCGCGCTTGGCATTTCCTGAGCAGCCGGTTGGCAAGGGATTGGTTATCCTGCGTTTTCAGGCATGACACCAATGGGACCGGCCGCCAGCACCGCCTCTGCATTGATGTCCGTGGTTCAATCATTTGAACGAGCCGCTGCAATGAGCTGAGGATCATGGATTGCTCCCAATCCTTCAGCTTGTCGAATTGATTCAAAAAAGACTTCTGGGTAGGCGGAGGCGCCTGGGCCAGCAACTTCCGGCAGGCGTCTGTTGGCTGGAGGACCACTCGCCTTCTGTCGATTTCACTTTTTGTTTTGGTGATCAGACGCCGCTTCTCAAGGCGATCGGTGATGCCGGTGACCGTTGCTTGGCTTAAACTGGCTGACGCCGCCACCTCTCCCGGCGACATTTCCCGCAGGATAATCAGCTGCAGCCCGGTCAGGCCGAAGTGCTTGGACAGATATCGGGAATGAAGATCGATGGCCCGAATCAATCTTCTCAGTGAAATCAGCACCTCGTCGCTGATGCTGCTCTGCACAGCTTCTGCCATGGCAATTCCTCTTCAGTCTATCATTGGCTGTTTGCCTGGACGTTCTCAAGCCGTCGCATCGTTGCCCTTGTATGCGTTGCGTGTCAACCGATGCTCATTCGACTTGTTTAGTATACTAACTAAAAATATCGTATAATTAAACTTTTCTGCATTAAAGCCTTCATCATCGCCATTCGTCCGGAAAATAATTATTTTCCGGATTTGAAAAATGGAAACCGGCGATTCGCTGCCGGCGGCAGTTTTCCTCCGGCGAAGCGATGGATGCCGGCGGCGCCGCGCCACCTCAATTCGTTTATCGGCAGTCACCGAACCATCCAACGCTTACCGGACATCCGCCAGTGAAACTTTTTTTGATGGGTATCCCGGCTGTCATTTTCCATGGGGGACCGGTATTGGCAACTCGCCGGCAGGGGGGATCATATACTGACATACTTCTCGCGCCACGCATTGACTTTGGCAACCGCCGTAACAATAATTATAGGTTAGTTTGCTGGTGAACAGCGATAGCGAGCGTACTCCCCGTCGCTTGCGGCGGAGAATGCGAGCGAACTGAAGATCGACATCTTGTCCTTACGGTGAAGATTTCCCGCGGCTTGCCGCGGGGGGGGTCAATCAACGCCCTTGTCCGTGGCACCCGGTAGCAGGTGTCATGCCTGTGGCATAAAGTGAAGCGTCGGATCATCATGAAAAAGGCAATTTTTTTCTCGGTTATCGGTGTGATCATGCTGGTCGGTGTGTTAGGTGGCGTCAAAGGGCTGCAGATCAACCGCATGATCGCCCAGGGCAAGCAATACGTGCCGCCGCCCGAGACCGTGACCGCGGCGGTGGTGGAATCGGACACCTGGCCGTCCGTGCTGACGGCGGTGGGCTCACTCGAGGCGGTCCAGGGCGTGATGGTTACCGCCGAACTGACCGGCAAAGTGGTCAAGATCGCCTTTGACCCGGGCAGCGCGGTGAAGGCCGGCGACCTGCTGGTTCAGCAGGACACGACTTCGGAGGCCGCCCAGCTCCGGTCGGCGGAGGCCTCCATGGAACTGGCCCGGCTCAACCTGGAACGGGCCAAGGAGCTGCTGCCCCAGAAAGTGATCACCCCCTCCAACTTCGACAGCGTCGAGGCTGAATACAAACAGGCCGCGGCCCAGGTCGACGCCATTCGCGCCACCATCGCCAAGAAAACCATCCGTGCCCCCTTTGCCGGCCGCCTGGGGCTTCGCCAGATCAATCTGGGCCAGACACTCAATGATGGCGACGTCATCGTTTCCCTTCAGGCCATGGATCCGATTTTTGTCAATTTCCAACTGCCCCAGCAGGAGCTGGCCAAAATCCGGCAGGGGTTGCCGGTAACCCTGACCAGCGACGCCCTGCCCGGTGCGACCGTCGCAGGCACCATCACCGCCGTAAACCCGCAGGTGGACAGCGCCACCCGCAACATCCGTGTCCAGGCCACGGTGGCCAACGCGCAAGAACGCCTGCGCCCCGGTATGTTCGTCAACGTCACCCTGGCGCTGCCGGATGTCCGGACCGTGCTGACCATTCCTTCCACCGCCGTGCTGTATGCCCCATACAGTGATTCGGTATTTATCGTGGAAAACAAAGCCAATGACACCGGCGACGCCCCGGAACGTGTCGTGCGCCAGCAATTCGTCCGCCTGGGGGAAAAGCGGGGCGATTACATTGCCGTCCTCTCGGGACTCAAGGCGGGTGAGACCGTGGTGAGCACCGGGGCGTTCAAGCTGCGCAACGGCCAGGCGGTGGTGGTGGACAACACCCTGTCCCCTGAGTTCAAACTGGCCCCCAACCCTCAAGAAGGATGATCGGTTTTTTTGTTTAATTGGTTCGTTGGTTTGATTCGTTTGATTGGCTGCATAGCATTCAAGTAGGCTGAGTAGGTATGCAAGTATTTCAATCCAATCAATCAACGAACCAATTAAACCGATTCAACCAATTAAACCCGGAACCTATTATTCCATGAAGCTTACCGATCCGTTCATCCGCCGGCCCGTCCTGGCCATTGTGGTTAACCTGGTGATCATCATCGCCGGCCTCCAGGCCATCCGTTCCCTCAACGTTCGCCAGTATCCGCGCAGCGACAACGCCGTTGTCACCGTGACCACCGTGTATGTCGGGGCCAGCGCCGACCTGGTGCGCGGGTTTGTCACTATTCCTATAGAGCGGGCCATCGCAGCGGCCGACGGCATCGATTATATCCAATCCCAGAGCGCCCTGGGGCTCTCCACCATCAGTGCACGCCTGAAACTCAACTACGACCCCATCAAGGCGCTCTCGGAAATCAGTTCCAAGGTCGATCAGGTGCGCAACGATCTGCCGCCGGAGGCCGAGGTTCCCACGATCAACGTGGAGTCGGCGGACAGCCAGTTTGCCTCGGCCTACCTGAGCTTCACCTCCGATATCCTCGAACAGAACGAGATCACCGACTACCTCGTGCGCATCGTGCAGCCGCGGCTATCGGCCATCCAGGGCGTCCAGCGGGCCGATGTCCTCGGTGCCCGAACCTTTGCCATGCGCGTCTGGCTCAAACCCGAACGCATGGCCGCCTTCAACATCAGCCCGGTCCAGGTGCGCCAGGCCCTGGCGGCCAACAATTTTCTGGCGGCCGTTGGGCGCACCAAGGGTTCGCTCATTCAGGTCAACCTGACCGCCAATACCGACCTGCGGTCGGTGGAAGAGTTCAAACGCCTGGTGGTCCGGCAGCAGGACGGCGCCGTCATCCGCCTCCAAGACATCGGCGACGTGGTGCTGGGCGCTGAGGACTACGATACGGAGGTGCGCTTCTCCGGCCAGACCGCCGTTTTCATGGGCATCTGGCCCCTGCCCAACGCCAACTCCGTGGACGTGATCCGCCTGGTGAGCAAGGAGATGGAGGCCATCGGCCGGCAGCTTCCCGAAGGGTTGGATGCGCGTGTGGCCTATGATGCCACCAACTATATCAGCAATGCCATCCGCGAGGTGGTCAAGACCCTGTCCGAAACCCTGCTGATCGTCGTCTTCATCATTTTCATGTTCCTGGGCTCCGTGCGGTCGGTGCTGGTACCGGTGGTGGCCATCCCGCTGTCGCTGATCGGCGCCGTGTTTCTGATGCAGGTGCTGGGGTTTTCCATCAACCTGCTTACCCTGCTGGCCATCGTGCTCTCAGTGGGGCTGGTGGTGGACGACGCCATCGTGGTGGTGGAAAACGTGGAGCGCCACCTGAGCGAAGGCAAGTCCCCCATCGATGCATCCCTGCTGGGCGCCCGGGAACTGGTGGGACCGCTGATCGCCATGACGGTCACCCTGGCGGCGGTCTACGCGCCCATCGGCCTGCAGGGCGGTCTGACCGGGTCCCTGTTCAGGGAGTTCGCTTTCACCCTGGCCGGCGCGGTCGTCATCTCCGGTGTCGTGGCCCTGACCCTGTCGCCGATGATGTCCTCCAAACTGCTCACGCCGGGAATGTCCGAGCGCGGTTTTTCCGGGAAAATTTCCAGAGACTTCAAGCGCTTTACCGCCTTCTACGGGCGGCTGCTGGATGGGACGCTGAATGCGCGGCCGGCAGTCTACGGGGTCTGGATCGTGATCAGCCTGCTGACCATCCCCATGTTCGCCATGTCGCCCAAGGAGCTGGCCCCGTCCGAGGACCAGGGCGTCATTTTCGGCATCATCGACGCCGCGGCCAACTCCACCCTCGACCTGAACAGCCGCTATGCGGCGGCGGTCAACGATGCCTACATGAGCTTCCCGGAGACGGAATTCACCTTCCAGATCACCCGCCCCAATTCAGGCATTGCCGGCATGGTGGTCAAACCCTGGGACGAGCGCGAAAACACCGTGGCCGAGCTTTTGCCCCGTGTTCAGCAGAAGGTCAGCGCCATTCCGGCCATCAGACTGTTCGCGGTCTCACCGCCGGCGCTGCCCGGCGGCGGCAATTTTCCGGTGGAGTTCGTCCTGGCCTCCACGGCAGAGCCGGCCGAGATCCTTGAATTCGCCCGGCAGATTCAGCTCAAGGCCATGGGCAGCGGCATGTTCGCCTTTCCGCCGCTCATCGATGTCAAGATCGACCAGCCCCAGTCGGAAATCGTCATCGACCGGGAAAAGGTGGCCGACCTGGGCCTGGATCTGCAGCAGGTGGGCAGCGACATCGGATCCATGGTGGGCGGCAACTATGTCAACCGTTTTAGCATCGCCGGGCGCAGTTACAAGGTGGTGCCGCAGATCAGCCGGACCGACCGGCTGAACCCGGACCAGCTGCGCAGCATCTATGTGACCGGTCCGGCAAACCAACTGGTGCCCCTGAGCACCATCGCCACCATCCGCAATTCCACCGTGCCGCGATCCCTGAACCGGTTCCAGCAGCTCAACGCCGTGACCATCAGCGGTGTGGCCGTGCGGCCCCTGGACGAAGCCCTGCGTTACCTGGAGGACGAGGCCGCCACCATTTTGCCCAAGGGCTACGTCCTGGACTACACGGGCGAGTCACGCCAGCTGCGCACCGAGGGCAACACCTTCATCCAGGCCTTCGGACTGGCCGTGGTGCTGATTTTCCTGGTCCTGGCGGCCCAGTTCAACAGCTTCCGGGACCCCTTCGTGATCCTGGCCGGCTCGGTGCCCCTGGCCATGTTCGGGGCCCTGGTCTTCACCTTCCTCAAAATGCCCGATCCCAACGTGCCCTTCTGGACCCAGGGGTGGACCACCACCATGAATATATACAGCCAGGTGGGCCTGGTGACGCTGGTGGGGCTGGTGTCCAAGAACGGTATCCTCATCGTGGAGTTCGCCAACAGCCTGCAGCGACAGGGCCGGGACAAGCGGGAAGCCGTGCGCACCGCCGCCATGACTCGCCTGCGGCCGATCCTGATGACCACCGGCGCCACCATCGCCGGCCATTTCCCCCTGACGCTGGTCACCGGAGCCGGTGCCCAGGCCAGAAACTCCATTGGGTTGGTGCTGGTGGGTGGTATGGCCATCGGGACCCTGTTCACCCTGTTTGTGGTGCCGTCCATCTACATGCTGGTGGCCCGCGACCACTCCAGGGATGCAGAGGCATGGGTTGGATCCCGGACAGCCGCCCGATAAAAGGGATGTCTGCCCCTTCCGGTTTAACTTCAATACTTCGGAGTATAAGACAATGAACCTGTTGCTGGCGGCTTCGGGTGTTCTGCTTCTGGTGCTCGGCTGGAAGCTGTTCTGGTTGTTCGTCGGTGTGGTGGGCTTCGTAGCCGGCCTCCAGGCGGTGCAGCTTTATATCGAGCCCCAGCCTTTCTGGGTGCTCTGGGCGGTGGGGCTGGTCTGCGGGATCATCGGCGCGATACTGGCATTGTTTTTCCAGAAACTGGCCATCGTCATCGGGGGATTCGTGGCTGGCAGCATCATCGCCCTGCACCTGGCGCTGATGATGGGTCACCATCCCGGGGCACTGGTGCCCCTGATCGGGGGTGTCGTCGGAGCGGTGGCCCTGTATCTGCTTTTCGACTGGGCCCTGATCCTTCTTTCGTCGGTGGCAGGGGCCGCCTTTATCGTCGAGGCGCTTGGTCGGCATGCCCCCTATGCACCGTTGCTGAGTGCGGTATTGATTGCCGCCGGCGTCATCTTCCAGGCCAGGCTGCTGATGATTTCCCGAAAGGGGGATCGTTAACCCACCCATCAAACAACGCCCCGAGGGCGTTCATCTCGGATTCCCCTCTCATTGCCCCGGCAACCCGACGTGCCAACGCCATTATGCCTGGATTTGATTGGGCCTCCACAATTTGCATGGCCAAGGCGATAGGTTCAGGATCTGGCCGGCGCTGGCCCGCGCACAAACGGTTGTGGGGGCCAGCGCCTCAGGAACAGTCAGCCTGGCATGGCCTTTGCTCTATTTCTCAATATAAGAAAGCCCGCATCCACCCCACCAAAAAGGAGTCCGAGCATGTTCAAAAAAATCCTCTATCCGACCGATTTTTCCGATGTGGCGGCAAAGGCGCTGGATTACATCAAACAACTTAAAGAAGCGGGAGCCCAGGAAGTGACCATCCTGCACGTCATCAACCAGCGTATTATCGACGGGTTGATGCGACACGCCATGCTGGACAGGGATATCCTGAACTGGAAGGAAAAGGCCCAGGAGATCGCCCGGGAGTCTCTGGCAGAGATGAGCAGGGATCTTGAGAATATCGGTTTTACGGTGAAGCATATCGTCAGAACCGGCTTTCCCTGGCGAGAGATCCTCGACGTGGAAGAGATAGAGAATCCCTCGCTCATCGTCATCGGCTCCCACGGGCGGACCAACCTCGGTGACATGTTCCTCGGGTCCGTATCCGACCGGGTGATCCGTAAATGCCGGCGGCCGGTAATGGTCATCAAAAGAGATATGGATGATTGAACCGCGATAGCGAGTGTATCCCCCGCGGCTTGTCGAGCGAGGAGAAGACCCCGCTTATCGGAGTCCCGTGGGGAGGGTATAAAGCCAGGCGACGGGTTTGAATTCGCCGGCGTGCGGATGCAGGGAGGAAAAGTAAAACAGCGACCGGTGTCGGCTGATTGATCGGCGACACCGGTCTCAGACGTTCAATGGGTCAACCCCCGTTGTAAATTAATCCTGAACTTCTTCAAAACTGGTGACAATGATTGAGCGGGTGGTTTTCCCTTTGGACAACGTGCCGGTGACCTTGACGGTCTTGCCGATCATTGTCGCCATATTCTGGCCCAGGATCAAAAAGGTCTGCCCGTCGTCTGTTTTGATTACAGCCGTGCCTTTATTCCCCTGTTCAACCATTCCCTTAATGGTTTCCGGAGTCGCTTTTTCCGCAGCCATGACGCCGGTGGCGATCAACAGGCCGACTGCAATCAAAAGTGCCATTGCCGATCTAAAGATGATCTTTTTTCTCATTTTCCAGACTCCTGATGTTGACGGTTGATGTGATCCATCGAACAGGGTTGATGGCGGATCTCCTATCCGGTGGGATAGCGCTTTTGATGGATTGGGTCGTTGTCTTCCCTAACAACAATCGTGCCAATTAAAATATTAATAATAACATATAGTTAAAATTTTGCGCGAGATTTTGAGAACCGGCAGTTCCGCAATTTTAAGGCCCGATCGGGTCTTTATGATGCCCGCATGTCGAAAAATCGATGTAACCGTAAGATATTTAATATGTTTAAGTGATATCCGGACATCGGACCCACGATCTGGAAAAGGGAGATGCCAGTTCCGTTTTTTCCACCTGCGAGTCACGCACTTTCCGTTTTTGATGCACGCCGTTTTTATTTCCTCACCCTGGCGTCAATTTTAAGGCAAGATGTCACGATCAGTTGCCTGATGGGTGGAGGAAACCGCCGGGTCGGCGGTGTTATGAGGGTGTGGACTATTCTTTGAGATCTGCCAGTGCTTTGTCGGGACCCAGCAGGACAAGCACGTCACTGTCTTTGACGAGGTAGCGGCCTGTGGGAATCATGACCACATTTTCGGGTACCAGCTCCTTCACGGCGACCACCTGAATTCCGTGCTTGTTGATCAAATCCAGTTCGATCAAACTTTTTCCAATGAATGCATTGGGGGGAGCCAGTTCAACAATGCTGTACCCCTCCATGAAGGGGAGGTAGTCCAGCACGTTGGGGTTGTCCAGACGCTGGGCCGCGGTCAGGGCGATATCCTTTTCAGGGAAATAGATGTCGTCGGCCCCTATTTTTCGCAGAATTCGACCATGGGCATTGCTCACGGCCTTGGCCACCACTCGCTTGACGCCTATGTCCTTGACGTTGAGGGTGGCCAGGATGGAGCTGTTGAGGATAGACCCGATGCTGACTACGACGGCATCCATCTTTTCAAGCTCCAGTTCCTTCAGGGCCTGGATATCGGTGGCGTCGGCAATGACGGCCCGGCTCACCTGATCCCGGATTTCCTGGACCTGCCGGGGATTGATGTCGATGCCCAGCACCTCGTGGCCCTTCTGAAACAGCCTGGAGGCAAGATAAAAGCCGAAATTTCCCAGTCCGATCACGGTAAATTGTTTTTTCATCTTTTCATCCGATCATGATGTTTTCTTCGGCAAACTGAAACCGGTTGATGCGTTCGCGGCTCACGGCGAGGCCGACGACCATCGGTCCCAGCCGGCCGATGAACATGAGCGCGGTAATGGTGAGGCGGCCAAACGATGTCAGGGTGTCGGTAATACCGGTTGACAGGCCGACGGTGCCAAAGGCGCTGATGGTTTCGAAAAACAGCTCCAGGAATCGCCCGCGGGTTCGGGTGTGGGAGATCCCGCCCAATTCACTGATCATCAGCACCATGATGGCCAGGGTGATGGCCGCCGCGCTGATCATGACCACGCTGGTGGCCTTGGACATGCTGGCCTCGGTCAGCGTGCGCCGGAAGACCTGGGGGCGGCTGAATCCTCTCAGCCGCGAAACGCCCAGCACGGCCAGTCCGGCGACGGTGGTGGTTTTCACCCCCCCGCCGCAGGATCCGGGACAGGCGCCGATAAACATGAGGATGCACAGCATGAAAAGGGTTTCGTTGGCCATGATGCCCATGTCCAGTGTGTTGAATCCGGCGGTTCTGGCACTGACCGACTGAAACAGGGCCGCCAGCAGGCGTCCGGGGACGCTGAGGGGCGCAAGGGTGTTGTTCCACTCCATGTACAGGATCGCCAGGGTTCCCAGGAGGATGAGAAGCGCGCTGGCGGACAGCGCCAGGCGGCTGTGCAGGCTCAGGCGTTTCATGGGCGCGCTCTTGCTGAGAAACCTGTTTTTTACATCGGCGATGACCACAAAGCCGATGCCGCCGATGACGATCAGCAAGCATAGCACCCCATTGACGATCCAATCTTCACGGTAGCTGACGAAGCTGTCCGGGTATAGGGAAAAACCGGCGTTGCAGAAGGCACTGACGGCATGAAAAACGGCCGGGTAGGCGGCTTGCCCCCAACCCGCTGTCGGTGCCGTTCGCAGATAGAGACACAACGCTCCGGCCGCCTCGATGGCAAAGGCGGTGATGAAGATTGCCCTGAGCACCGAAACCACGGTCTGCTTGCCCTCGCCGTAGGTGAAGGTGTCCTTGATGATGGCCTGTCCGGAAAGGGTGGGGCGCCCTTTCATCATCATCAGCAGCAGGGTGGAGATGGTCAGGATCCCCAGTCCGCCCACCTGAATCAGCATCAGGATGACTATCTGGCCGAACAGGGTCAACTGCCGGCCGATATCAACCAGAGACAGGCCGGTGACGCAGCTGGCCGAGGTGGACATGAAAAGCGCATCCACAAACCCCATGGGCGGCCCGGCCGCGGATGCCGGCAGCATGAGCAGGGCCGTGCCCACGGCGATCAGCAGGGCGAACCCCAGAATCGACATGCGTGCCGGTGAGCGCAGCAGGTGAATGGATAGCCTTGAGATCAGCGAGTTGTTATTCATGGGGTTAATGAATGAGCCGCATTCTTTTTCAGCCGGTACAACAATATCATATCGCCGGATAAACGGGACCGTTTTTTGTTGGCCGCCTGAAAAAAAGGGTTGTCGAAGCTATTGGAAAGTTGATCCGTTTTTCGTGGATTGCCATTTACTTGTGATGGTCAGGCTGGCGGGAGGGCTTCGGCGGAAACGCCGGAAACCGGCTGTGGGCAGATATTCGGCCGGAAAAGGGGGGGCGAAAGGATCATTGGCCGTGCTGCTCGGCCTTGAGCAGTTTCAACTTTCGCCACAGGGCCGCGCGACTGATTCCCAATATTTCCGCTGTCCTGGATTTGTTTCCATTGGACGCCTCGAGAACTTCGACGATGTAGCGCTTCTCCAGCTCTGCGAGCGTTGAAAATTGTCTGGATTCCGACGGCCCGGACGATTTCAGTTCCTCTATAAATCTGACCGGCAGATGCTTTCGCTCGATGGTGTCGCCATCGGCAAGGATCACCGCCCGCTCCACGATATGTTCCAGTTCACGGACATTCCCGGGGAAATCGTAATCGACGAAGAGCTTCACGACATCCGGCGAAATCGAATCAACCCGTTTTCCCAGTTCCCGGCGGTACTTGTCGAAGAAGTACCGAAAGAGGGGATGAATGTCATCCTTGCGCTCGCGCAGCGGCGGGATGGTCAGTTCGAACAGTTTCAGCCGGTCGTAGAGGACCTTTCGGAAGGCGCCTGCTCGGGTGCAAGCCGCCAGATCCGTATCGCAGGCGACAAGGATGCGGATATCGATGCCCGTCTCTTTCAGACTGCCGGAGCGTTGGTTGTCGGCCATGTCTAATATGCTCTGCAGCTGATCCTGCATGTTGAGCGGCATTTCCTCAACCTGATCGAATAGGAGCGTACCCACCTGGTCGGTACTGAAAATTCCGCTGCGGGTCCGGATGGCCTCGGCCAGATTCCCGCTTTTGTAGCCGAGCAACTGTCCGGCGAGCTGTTCGCTGCCGAAGTTGGCACAATTGATGGCCAGAAAGCGCTGGGCCCGGCGCATGCTCCCTGCGTGGATGACTCTGGCTGCCAGCTCCTTGCCGGTGCCCGGTTCGCCGCTCAGGGTCACCGTGCAGTCCAACGGCGCCACGCGTTCGATGTTTTTGCGTAGCTCCTGCATAGCCGGCGTCTCCCCGACAATGCGCAGCCGTTCCCTGTCGACGGGCCGGCTCGAACCGGTCGACAACACTTCCGCCCGTTCTCGGGGACCAGTAAAATCACGATGGGGGTGGATCTCGATTTCATTGGCCGGATATGCACCGACTGGGGCTTCGCCGCCTGCCGGCTGGCGGGGAGCCGCTGCCGCCGGACGGATGACGACAACTTTACCGTCGCTGTTCAGTTTTTTGATAAATTTCCAGAAATCCCCCATCTCCTCTTTTTCGAAATAGACCGTGTTGAGAGACTCGGTGGCCTGCTTGACCTTGTCGTTGCCATGCCCGGTAAGCAGGACGGTTTTTAAGCCGGGCTTGATTTCCTTGAGCTTGGTAATCGTCACCAGCCCGTTCATATCCGGCATCTGAAGATCGACGATGGCAATGTCGATTGGATGGTTCCGGGCAATATCGATTGCCGCCATGCCATTGGTTGCCGTGAACGGCACGAACCCCAGTACCTTCATTCGCTGGGCAATGGTTTCGAGTAATTTTTCTTCATCATCGACCAGGAGGACGCGTTTTGCATTTCCGGTCATGTTCTATTTCCTTCCGTCCGGGTCAAGACAACCAAGACCTTTTATACATATGACAGGTTCGGCAAGCAAAATCACTTTGTCATTACCACATCAACCGGCGAGACGCATGGTTTTTGGTTCTCGCTACAGTGGGAAAGGTCATTTGTTTCATTATTTACCACAAGCGAAGAAAGTGTTTACAAAATAAACTTTATAATCTATAGATCTCTTATAAGTTATGTTTTTAAACAGGTCAACCTAAAAATATGTTGAAAAATGAAACAATATGACTTATTGATTGTCGATGACGAACAGCGCTATGCCGATATGCTGGCCAAAAGGTTGGGGCTGCGCAGCCTGACCTGCAAGGTCTGTTATGACGGCCGGACGGCCATAGACATCGTCGGAAAGGAATCTTTTTCAGTGGTTATCCTTGACCTGCGGTTGCCTGATCTCTACGGCACGGAGGTACTGATACGGATCAAGCAGTGCCGGCCCGAAACCGCGGTCATCATTTTAACCGGTCATGGGACGGAGAAGGATCGGGAGCAGTGCCTGGCCTGCGGGGCGCATTCTTTCATGAACAAACCGTTGGACATCGATCGATTGGTGGCCATGATGGCCCGGATTAAAGAGAGATCGTCATGATGAAAATCCTGAACCGACTTCCGGCGGCCATATGGCCGCGGTTTCATCGTAACCATGACGAGCATCTCAATCCGTATTATACCTTCCAGGATTATCGGCAGACCTGGGGCATGACTATTTTTGTCCTGATGATGACAGCCCTTGTACCGCTGGTCGTCATGACCCTTATCTACTACCAGCTGATCGAAACATCCATCAATACCGAATCCCTCCTGCGCACCGAGCGGTTGGCCTCCAACGCCCGCAGAGCGGTCACGTTCTTTCTGGAGGAACGCCTGGCTGCGTTGACCTTCACGGTCAATGAAATGGGCTACGACCAGTTGACCGATCCCGGGCACCTTTCCGAGGTTCTGCGGAATTTAAAGCTGGGTTTCGGCGGGTTGACCGACCTGAGTGTGATCGCAGATACCGGAACCCAAGTGACCTATGCCGGCCCTTTCAACCTGGAAGGCAAGGATTACAGTAACCAGCCCTGGTTTATGGAGTGTCAGCAGCACAATGCCTGCGTCAGTGAAATCTTTTCGGGCTACCGCGACGTTCCCCATATCGTCGTGGCCGTCAAGTCCATGCGCCCGGACGGCCGGTTCTTTGTATTGCGGGCGACCCTGGAGACCGAGCGCCTGATACAGACCCTCTCATCTTACAAAACCGGGGAACATGCGGATATTTTCCTGGTTAACCGGAACGGCCTGCTCCAGACCCCTTCGCAGTTTTATGAAGGAGCGTCCCATCATATGAATATACCCCTGCCGGCATACTCCGACCGGACGAGAGCGATGATGTCGGTCGATCGAAACGGTCAACCCATCCTCATCGGTTATGCTTTCATCGACACCGCGATTGCCCCCACATCATTTATCCTCATGGTGGTTAAGCAAAAAGCCGGGATGATGAAAGTGTGGCTGGACCTGCGATCGAATATCAACTGGTTTTTGGGCGTCAGTGCCGTGATTATCGCCATTGTGATCACGCTGACCTCAACGGTGATGGTGAACCAGATATTCCAGGCAGACCGTCAAAAGGCCGAAACCATGGTCGCGGCGGAACGTAACTGTCAGCTGGCTTCCATCGGGCAGCTGGCCGCCGGAGTGGCCCACGAAATCAACAATCCGCTGGCATTGATCAATGAAACCGCCGGTTATGTGAAAGACCTGTTCACCATCAAGCAGCAGTACAAGGAAGACCCGGATCTGATTGAACACGTCGATTCGATCATCGATGCGGTGGAGCGTTGCGGCACCATCACCCGACAATTGCTGGGCTTCGCCCGCCGTTTTGACGTTCAAATGCAGCCCATCGATTTAAAAGATATGGTTGCCGATGTGATCAATTTCCACAAGAAAGAGGCTGAATACCGCAATATTACGATTCACGTGGACATTCCGGAAACCATTCCCCTCATCGAAACCGATCGGGGAAAGCTGCAGCAGATCATCCTCAACCTGGTGAACAACGCCTTTCAGGCCATTGACAACGGGTGCTTCCTGGACGTTCGGGCGGAGATGGATGGGCCGGAACAGGTGCGCCTGTCGATCCGCGACAATGGATGCGGTATTTCGGAAGACCACCTCAATAAAGTCTTCGAACCGTTTTTTACCACAAAAAAGGAAGGCCAGGGAACCGGTCTTGGCCTTTCCATTACCTACGGCCTCGTTCAAAAACTTCATGGAAACATCACGGTTCAGAGCAAAACGGGACAGGGAACCACATTTGTGGTGACGCTGCCCGTCCAAATCAAGAAGGAAAACCAATCATGAAGGTGCTGCTGGTAGATGATGAACAGAAATTCGCGTTGATGCTGGCCAAACGCTTGGAATTAAGGGGGATACAGGTTGTGGTCTTCTTTTCCGGTGAAAAGGCGCTTGACACGGTCGAACAGGGCAATCGGTTTGATGTGGCCATTCTGGATGTCAAAATGCCGGGAATCGGCGGTATTGAATTGAAGCGCAGACTGCGCCTGCTGGATGAGCGGATGAAATTTGTATTTCTGACCGGCCACGGTTCCAAAATTGATTCGACGACGGGGGCCCTTGAGGCGGAGAACTACCTGCCCAAGCCATTGCAGATCGATGTGCTGATTGAAACCCTGAATCGTCTGGCCGAAGGGGTGTAAGATGGCTTCGAATTCGACGGTGACTGTGAGGGAGCGACTCGACCGATGCTCCCCGAGGGGGAAATGCTCTTATTAGGCGAGGGATGACGATGGACAACGCGAAAGATTGGTTTGGATACGACAGCCTGGCCTTTTTCGGGAGGGTCAACGCCTCGATTTCCCATGAGCTGAAAAACGTCATGGCCATCATTTCCGAGACGGCCGGGCTGCTCGGCGACTTGTCGGAATTGGCCCGGGGGGGGGAATCCATCGACCCTGAAATACTCACCAGCAGCACCGACAGCATCATCGAGGAAATCCAGCGGGGGTTCACCACCATCCGACAGATGAATCGGTTTGCCCACAGTGTCGATACCCCTGTCGCATCCGTCGATCTGTTGGAAATCCTGGACCTGGTCTGCAACCTTTCCGGCTACCTGTCCTTTGCCGGAAAAACCAACCTGCAAGCTGGCGCAGGGACAGCCGCCATGGCGCAGACCTGTCCGTTCATTCTCCAGGCGATCCTTTACCAGGCGGTGGTCCATATTTTCCAGAATGCCGATCCGGGGGCAAAACTGGATATATCCGTTCAATCCAAAACCGAATCGAACTGGCGGATCTGTTTTGCCGGACTCAGTTTCAAGGAACTGGAGGCGTTCCCCGATGACCGCGTCAATCACATGGCGGCATCGATCGGCGTTTCCATCCGCTGGAACCGCACTTCGGATTGCCTGGAAATTGATGTTCCGGTCTCCTTTGGGTTTGCTCAGGGCAATGGCGCGGCTGGATGATGGCCGGAAATAGAACTGCGGCGACCGGGCGAGGGGCTCAGCAACGCAACACTTAAGGATAGGAGTGGCACATGGTGGCAAAGGTATTCCCTTTTTTGGCGTGGTTCAAAAACTACGACAAGGCATCCCTGCAACTTGACGCGCTTTCGGGCCTGACCGTGGCCCTGGTTCTGATTCCTCAATCCATGGCCTATGCCCAACTCGCGGGACTGCCCGCCTACTACGGACTCTACGCTTCATTCCTGCCGCCGATGGTCGCCGCCTTGTTCGGATCGAGCCGCCAGCTGGCCACCGGGCCCGTGGCCATCGTTTCACTCATGACATCGGCTTCCCTCGCACCGCTTGCTACCATCGGCAGTCCCGGGTACATCGCCTATGCGGTTTTGCTGGCCCTGATGGTAGGCATCTTTCAGTTGTCCTTGGGTGTCCTGCGCCTGGGGCTGGTGGTCAACTTCCTGTCCCATCCGGTGGTCAACGGCTTCACCAACGCCGCCGCCCTGATTATCGCATCCTCTCAGCTTTCCAAGATGTTCGGTGTTTATGTCGATAATGCGCCGCACCACTACGAAACCATTATCAATGTGGTCAAGGCGGCCATGCACTACACGCATTGGCCGACCTTGTTGATCGGTGCATTCGCCTTCGGCATCATGTACGGCCTCAGATGGCTGTCACCGCGAATTCCCAATGTTCTTGTAGCCGTCGTTATTACCACAGCTATTTCCTGGTCTACCGGTTTTCAACATGACCGAGTGGTCGGCATCGATGCAATCGAGTCGGCTGACGTGCATCACCTGATCGAGGCGTTCAACAAGGCTTTCACGGCAATATCCCCCCTTGCTGAAGAGCGAACCCGACTCGGTGAGGCGTCCAGCAAAGCCAAACAGAGCCACGATGAAATCCACGTATTGGATGCCGACCATATGCTCGAGGTGACCAATTGGAACATTGATCACCTGAAGGAAGAAGTCCACGAACACCGCGAGAACCTCCGCTCAATTCTTTTTGATGGCGTTGTCCAGGCCGATGATTCCATGAAATTCTATCCCCAGGGCAAGGTCCCCGCCGGCATGCAGAGCGATGGACGCACGTGGCGTGTCAAAGTCGGCAACGAACCGCTGGACACCGGCAATCTCAAAATGATGGGCGGCGGCGCCGTGGTCGGCAACATTCCCAGAGGCTTGCCATCCATGAGTGTCCCAAAGATTGAGATCGGCGTCATGTTGCATCTGATGCCCTTTGCGGCGATCATCTCCCTGCTCGGTTTCATGGAAGCGATCGCTATTGCCAAGGCCATGGCCGGCAAAACCGGTCAACGCCTGGATCCCAATCAGGAGCTGATCGGTCAGGGATTGGGCAACATCGTCGGCGCCATCGGCAAGAGCTATCCCACGTCGGGTTCGTTCTCGCGTTCGGCGGTCAACCTCCAGGCCCGCGCCGTCAGCGGATTGTCGAGCGTCTTCACCAGCCTGGCGGTGGTGATTGTGCTTTTATTTTTCACGCCCTTGCTCTATCATCTGCCGCAGGCCGTACTGGCGGCGGTCATCATGATGGCCGTCATCGGCCTGTTGAACGTGTCGGGTTTCATCCACGCCTGGAAGGCCAAGTGGTATGACGGCGCCATCTCCATCATTTCGTTTGTCAGCACGCTGGTCTTCGCCCCCCACCTGGACAAGGGCATCATGATTGGCGTCGCGCTCTCCCTGATGGTGTTCCTCTACAAGAGCATGCGCCCCAGGGTGGCGTTCCTGTCCCGGTCGGAGGATGAAGAGCTGCGCTGCGTGGCAACCCATGGACTCCAGGAGTGTCCCTATGTGACCCTGGTACGCTTCGACGGGCCGCTCTTTTTCGCCAACGCCAGCTATCTGGAAGACACCATCACCGAAATCATCCGCAGCAAGAAGGGCCTCAACCATATCCTTATCGCGGCCCAGGGCATCAACGACATCGATTCCTCGGGGGAGGAAACCCTGTCGCTGCTGGTGGACCGGGTCCGAAGCAACGGAATCGACATATCCATGAGCGGGGTGAACGAATCGGTCATGGAAGTATTCGACCGCACGCACTTCCTGGCCAAGATCGGTGAGGATCACCTTTTCCCGACCCTGGAGAAAGGCCTCGTCGCCATCCATGAAGCCGCTCACGCAGACAACCATGAGGCGAACTGTCCGCTCTTGAACGCCTGCCGACTCGTTGAAAATTAAGAGGAGGAGTCATCCATGTCAGTCATTTCCCTGTTCAGCGGCAGCCACTGTAATGAGAAACCGGTCATCCAGGCAATCGCGTCCCGGACCGGCTATCGGTTGATTTCGGATCGCGAGGTCGTCGCCGAGGCAAGCCGTCTCTCCACTATCCCCGCCAATCGAATCGAGCGCGTGTTTTTGGACAAGGTGTCGGTGTTCAACCGCCTGACCCGCGAACGGGAACGGTCGATCGCCTATCTGCGGCTGGCCCTGGCCAACCAGCTGGCCGACCAGCAACTGATCATCAGCGGATTCAGCGGCCAACTGATCCCGCGCACGATCGATCATGTGCTGCGGGTCTGCCTGATCGCGGACATGAAATCGCGGGTCGAGGTTGCCGCCGACGCGCTGCGCGTAGAAAAAGCCGAAGCCCTCAAGGTCGTCCACCGCGAGGACGAGCAATGCGCGGCCTGGATGCATATGCTGCACGGCGCCAAGGACCCGTGGAACGCTTCCCTCTATGACATTTCCTGTCCCACCAACAAGATGTCACCGGATGACATCGCCGGGATGATAAAGAACGCCATCGACACCTCGATCATCAAGCTGGCCGATCGATCCGGGAAGGCTGGAGAGGCGGTCAGCGATTTCACCATCGCCGCCAACGTGGAGATCACCCTGGTCAAGAAGGGCCATGATGTGGGTGTCGAGGTCCAGGACGGCGTCGTCACTTTGACCATCAACAAACACGTGCTGATGCTCAACCGCCTCGAAGAAGAGCTGCGGGAGATCGCCATCCGGGTGCCGGAGGTGAAGGCGGTCCAAACCAAGGTGGGGGCCGGGTATTACCAAAACGATGTCTACCGCCGCCAGGATTTTGAAGCCCCGTCGAAGATCCTGCTGGTGGACGATGAAAAAAAATACGTCCAGACGCTGTCCAAACGGTTGATGATGCGCGAACTGGAGTCGGCAGTGGTCTATGATGGCGAATCGGCCCTCGAACTGGCCCGGGAGGACGAACCCGATGTCATGATTTTGGACCTCAGAATGCCAGGCATCGATGGCATCGAAGTGTTGCGCCAGGTGAAAAAGACTCACCCGGCGATCGAAGTCATCGTTTTGACCAGCCAGGGATCGGAAACCGATAAAAAAACGTGCATGCAGCTGGGTGCATTTGCCTTCCTTTCAAAAACGGTGGATATCGAGGAATTGAGCAAGACCATTAAGGCCGCTAAAGCGAAAATCCGTCAAGCTCGAGAGGGCCGGCAGTCGAACCAGGCGGATAGCTGACACACGCCGCACGAGTGTGTCGACCCGGTATGGATAGAACGATGCCGGCGGCGTCAGTGGACCTGCTCTTGTATTAAAGAACAATCTTTTTTCAACCCACACAAGTGGAGGGTGTCATGGAAACGGACAACACAATTAAAATTCTCTTGGTCGATGACGAAATCAAATTCTTGAAGGCGGTTTCGGAGCGGCTGTCCATCAAGGGCTTCGACGTGACGACAGCCGCTAACGGAGACGAGGCGATCAATGCGGCCAATAAAGGGGGGTTCGACGTGGCGGTATTGGATTTGCAGATGCCGGGCACCGACGGTGCGCAGGTTCTGAAAATTCTCAAAAGCAACCATAAATTCATCGAGATCATCATGCTGACCGGGCACGCCACGGTGGAATCCGCCGTGGAATGCACAAAGCTCGGCGCCTTCAAATACCTGGAAAAGCCATGCGATACCAACAAACTGGTGGAAGCACTTAAAGAAGCCTATCAGGCCAGACTGCAAAAGAAGTTTGAAAGCAATCTGAAGCGAATGGAAGCGATTCAGAAAATGTCCATGAATCAATCCCCGCTGGGGCTGCTCAGGGAAATGGCGAAGCTGGATGATAACCGCAAATAAGGGCGTATACCGGCGTTTCAATTGGTCGGCGACCTGACAATTGCGGTCAAAGATGATCAACAACCATGTGATCCGAACCCATCGCAAGTCAAGCCGGTCTGGATCCATAACACCAACCTTCACATTAAAAAGGAACATGTAATGAGAAGATCGTTTAAGGTTCAATCCACTGTGGTCACCGTTTTTGCTTTTATTTTTGTATGTATGGTTATCGGCTGCAGCAGCGGAGAAAAGTTGGAGACACAGCTCAGCGGTTCCTGGAAGCGTGTCCAAGGTGACGGTACCGTAGATATCAACCTTGAGAAAAGTCCAGCATCATTGGTCTTCGACGGCAAGACATACGCGGCCACGATCGATAAAGTGGATAAGGGCAAAAACAGTGTTCATGTCAAGGTGACCACCGACAACGGAACGTCGGAGGAGTGGGTTCTGCATCAGGTTTGGAATGACAACGGATCGACATTCAAGCTGGCCTTCAGTCACAATGGAACGCAAGAGATACTGGTGCCCGCCGGAAAGTCCTGATGGGCGATCCGTTCTAAGCAAGTCCAGCAAACCGGAAATCGACACTTATCCTCACTGGATGGCAGTTCCAAGGACTTGCCGCAGGCAAGGATATTAGCGCGTATCTCAAAAATAGGGATCAGGGTTCAAGGCAAGGCATGCAATGGTGAAAGCGTGCAGCATACAGGTAGTATGTGAGCATGTTGAGTCGTTTCATAACGCCGCCATGGGCACGCAGACTATTTTTGAGATAGGCGAGAATCATTATTTTTAAAGGTAAACATTCCCATGCGCGCCAATTTGTTCCATGTATTCCGAAACACCCCGTTGGGTCGGGAGACATTGATGCAGTCCCTATACTTTTGCCGCACGTTGGATGTCGGGTTGACGATATACATTCCGGATGCGGTGCGCTTTATGATGTACTTCGACCACGATGCCGTTCAGGTCGACCTTGACCGCTCCTATCTCAATGATCCGGAAACGGCAGCCGAACGGGCCCTATCCCTTTCTGCCGAGGCCGGGTTGAAACCACGCTTGCTCAGACCTAAAAACCGCACCGCCAGCGATCTGCCCGACATTCCGACTCATTTTGCGTTCATGTGCTGCCCGCGCAGTGTCAGTGATCTGTCTTCAAAAATCGGCTTGGGGTACATCGGTCCAAAAGTCAGGCGCATCATCCGTTCGGCTGATTTTCCGGTTTTACTGACCGCTCCGGTATTCAAACCCTGGAAAAGCGTCGCCGTTTTGTTCGGCGGATCAGACAGCGCGTTGAATGCGCTTCGATCGGGAATTCAGGTCTCCAAGCGGTCCGGCTATCCGCTTGACCTGTTCATCCAACTCGAGCAGGACCAGGACTATTATGAGCAGCGAATCCGGGAGGCCGGTCTCGAGAAACCGGTGGCTCGATATTGTCGCGAGCGATATCTGTTTGCCGATGGCGAGTTTGCCCACAACCTATACGATCTGCCCCATGATGCGCTGGTTCTGTCGGGCGCCTATGGGCACGGGTTGATAAAAAACATTCTCTTCGGAAGCAAGGTGGAAATCACCCAGGCCACGCTGACCAACGGCATGCTGGTCAGCGGCCCGCATTCAAAGACCCATTTAAACTGAGCCGATGGACAGATATAGGGCGACAGGCAACCCACTGACCACAATGGGTTTTTCCGATAACCGGGTGGCAGACGGGATCCGGGGAAAGGGTTTACTGGGTTATCAAGAATGAAATTGAAGACCGCGGTTAAACTACTCCTTTCGGTCATGGTGCTGGTGTATTCCTACCCCGGTGTGTCGCAGGCCGAGGCGGACTCGAGCGTTCAGGAAATGCAGACGGTTACGGTGTTTTCGTATCGTGCCGGCACGGGTGATTCGCGGGCAACCGCCATGGCACTGGCCCTTTATGGGGCTAAATACAATGCCGTTTTATTAATGGCCGACCATCTGGCCAGCAAGGGATTGTTGAAAGATTACGGGGACAGGAAAATGGAGATTTTCTGTCTGGTTGCCGATGAAATGGGACACCGCATCATTGATGAATCGTTTTCTGAAAAAGACCGTATCGCCACCATCAAGATTAATAGCCGTGTTTCGCTGAACGATTTTGTCAGAGCCGAAATCAGGAATGCTGCGTTCGAGAAGATAGAAAAGCATTTTTCATTTCAAGAAGAGATGGAACCGGTCGTGTCTCCGACCATCGCCCCGGGGCAGGAAATATCCAGAGCGTATCGCTACATCAGAAAGCATCATTGGCGCATGGCCATTATCTACCTGGATCATCTTGAAAAAAAATATCCGCATTGGGGCACGCTTTTTCTGGCCAAGGCGATGGCCTATATGGGGATGCATGAAGCCGACAGAGCGATCAGCGCCCTAACGTCGGCCTGTTACCTGGGCGATCAGGACGCCTGCATAAAGATCAATGAGTTGGACCCACCGGATTGAGGTGCTGGATTTTGGTCCCAACCGGTTCTGCCCGGAAAGAATAAATCCCGCTAGTCATGGGCGGCCATCAAGCGCCGGATTCATGGAACGGCCAGGCGGAGGTGCGAAATGAAATCATACAAAGTGAAAAACCTGATGGTCCCGCTTTCAGAGTATGCCACGGTCTCTGAAACGGCCACACTCTTGGAGGCCGTCAAGGCATTGAAGGCAGCGCAAGCCGCTTTTGACCAAAATCGCTATCGGCATCGGGCCATCCTGGTGATCGACAACCATAATCACATTGTCGGTAAATTGAGCCAGCATGACGTGATCGAGGCTCTTGAACCCAATTACAAGAAGATGAGAAAATCGGTGCACAACGGATCGACGCACCGACTCGGATTCAGCGATGATTTCGTTAAATCGACCATCGAGCAATACCACCTGTGGGAAAAAGCCCTGGAGAATTTGTGCGAAAAAGCCGTTTCTCAGAAGGTCGTCAAGCTCATGTATTCACCGGGAGAGGGTGAATTCGTCAATGAGAATGCGACCATGGATGAAGCCATTCATCGACTGGTCATCGGTCATCACCACTCCCTGCTGGTGACCGCCGATCACGACGCGCGTGAAATCGTCGGTGTGCTCAGGCTTACGGATGTGTTTGAGTTTGTCGGTGACGCGATGCAGGAGTGTCAATTGAAATGAGGATGCCAGGGGCTGACGGTTCAGTCGCATCAGTCAGTGAATCCCCACGGCCGATTAAGACCTGATAAAAGCGGTCTGGTTGATATTTTATGAATGGGGTCAACGGTTGACGATTTGGAAAGGACGCTGTGATGGAAGGGGTTTGGGTCCCGATTGTTGTTTTTCTGGCGGTCTATGTCGCGCTGAGCTTCGAACTGGTCAACAAGGCCGTGGCCGCGCTGCTTGGCGTCATGATCCTGCTGGTGATGCATGTGGTCAGCGAGCACCAGGCCGTCGAATTCATCGATTTTGAAACCATCATGCTGCTTTTGGGCATGATGTCCATCGTGGCCATCCTCAGAAAGTCCGGCTTTTTTTCGATCGTCTCGGTCCGGATCGCCGAGTTGACCAAAGGCAGCCCGCTGAAAATACTGATTCTCTTTTCCATCGTCACCGCCGTCTTGTCCGCTTTTCTGGACAACGTGACCACGGTGCTGATCATCATCCCCATCATCATCGAACTCACCGCGGGCATGGGCCTGGACCCCAAGATGTACGTGATCAGCCAGGCGATCATCTCCAATATCGGCGGCACGGCCACCCTGATCGGCGATCCG
>NZ_JBUOIV010000063.1:0-32522 GCF_055467485.1 Desulfosarcina sp.
GGCCACCACCGTGGATACCGCCGTGGAGCAGGTGTTGATCGACCGCAAAGGCGTCTGCCAGGATTTCGCCCATGTGGCCATCAGCTGCCTGCGTTCCCTGGGGCTGGCGGCCCGCTATGTGAGCGGCTATCTGGAAACGTCGCCGCCGCCGGGAAAACCCAGGCTGGTCGGTGCGGACGCCTCACATGCCTGGATCTCCCTGTTCGTGCCGGGTGAGGGCTGGGTAGACCTGGACCCGACCAACAACCTGATCGCCGGTGAAAGCCACGTCACCGTGGCCTGGGGGCGGGATTACGGGGATGTCACCCCGGTGGCGCCGCAATCCTGATCGGCCGCAGCAGACAACGACTGCCGGGCATCCGCCTATCCAGAAGTCGTTGATGTGTTCCGTTAAAAGCGACCCTCGACTGCCGCTGGACAGCCCCTTTCACCCCTGTGTCTCCTTTTCTTGCGACCGGTTTCCAGGCCTGGAATCACTCTGGTATTCGACCGCTGTTATTGTTATGAAGGGGATATCTACACTGACATCGATCATCCATGGAGGACCCCATGCGAAACGTGTGTCTGTCTGTCTTTATCGTGCTGCTAACCGCATTTGCCGCCGGCACCGCCTTCGGTGATGCCGCAACCGTCAGCGAAGCCACCCAGGAGTGTCTGGATTGCCACAGCGTATTTCATCCGGGCATCGTTGCCGACTGGCAAAAGAGCCGTCACGCGCGGTTCACGCCCAAAGCGGCAATGGTGGTTGAGGAAAACCAGCGGCGGATGTCCAGCCAACAGGTGCCGGAAGCCCTTCAGGGAAACAGCGTGGGGTGCGCCGAGTGCCATACCCTGAGAGGCGAGGCCCACGCAGATACCTTCGAGCACAACGGCTACGAGATCCATGTAGTGGTCAGCCCGGACGACTGCGCCACCTGCCACGCCGCCGAACGTGAGCAGTATTCGAAGAACATCATGGCCTTGGCTGAAAAAAACCTGTCTGAAAACAAAGTCTACGCCGACCTGCAGCGCACGATTCTGGGCAGTGCCGCGGTCAAGGGGGACCGGGTTCACTTTGAACCGGCCAGCGACATGACCCGGGCGGATGCCTGTTACTACTGCCATGGCACCCGTCTGAAGGTGACCGGCACCGAGACCCGCGACACCGATGCCGGGGAGCTCGAGTTCCCCGTGATCGCCGGCTGGCCCAACCAGGGAGTCGGCCGGGTCAACCTGGACGGCAGCCGGGGAGCCTGCTCCTCGTGTCACACCCGCCACCGGTTTTCCATAGAGATGGCCCGCAAACCGTATACCTGCAAGGAGTGCCACGTGGGCCCGGATGTGCCGGCCTTTAAAGTCTACTCGGCCAGCAAACACGGCAACATCTTTTCATCCATGCAACACGAGTGGGATTTCAACGCGGTGCCGTGGACCATCGGCGAAAACATCCAGGCCCCCACCTGCGCCACCTGTCACATCAGTCTGACGGTCAACACGGACGGCGAGGTGATCAACCCGCGGACCCACCAGATGAGCGATCGGCTGGGCTGGCGCATCTTCGGGCTGACCTACGCCCACCCCCAGCCCCGATCGCCGGACACGACCATCATCCGCAACAAGGCCGGCCTGCAGCTGCCCACCGACCTGGACGGCGGTTTTGCCGCCGACTATTTGATCACTGCGGACGAAGCCGCCACTCGGCGCGCAAGCATGCAGCGCACCTGCCTGGCGTGCCATGACACATCCTGGGTCAAGGGCTATTTTGGGCGATTGGACAACACCATCGCCACCTCCAACGAAATGGTGAAGACGGCCACCGAGCTGATGCAATCGGTCTGGGACAAAGGCTATGCCCAGGGGTTGTCCGGCGGCGGCAGCATCTTTGATGAATACATCGAACGGCGTTGGAGTGATATCTGGCTGCTTTACGGCAACAATATCCGCTTCGTGTCTGCCATGGCCGGCGGCGGGGATTATGGTGTGTTCGAGGACGGCCGCTATCACCTGACCAGGGCGATCATGGACATGCACGACTGGCGGCAAACCCGCGATCTGATCATGAAAACGCCTTAAAGCTGCGGCAATTAGAAATGGCCTGGGCGGGGGAGGAGATTGGGCATCTGTGCGGTCGATGCAAGAGGCGGTTGAAAAGCGTCATTTAATCCGGTTCCATCAGTTGCGCCAGAATTTCTCCCGACCCTGAGTCCCGACGATGGCTTGCCAGCAGGTCCTCCAGCAAAAGCTGGCAGCGGTCCGGTTCTTTGGACGGGTCTATTGCCTGGAAGCGCTTCAGCCGCTCTTTGATGGCTGCCATTGATTTGATCAGATTCTGGTAATCTGAATAGAAGTGCCCCAGGTCGCTGAGCATGCTCGCATCGAAAGCAGTCTCCGGCGGGATCCAATCCTGGGGCTGTCGATCCTGAATACGCCGCCAGCCCAGGTAAGCCATGCCGGTTTCTTCGTATACCGATTGAACGTGAAGCTGAACATCTTGGGGCAGGTGTGCCAGGCTGCCTAACTCTTCATCCATTACCCTGCGGATCCAAAGCCTTTCAGCAGAACTCCTGTCCACCCGCTTTCCCGCAGGGGTTCCAGTCTTTGAAGCCTCCAGCTGTCGAGCGATCGACGCATACAATCGCAGGAGCCCGTCTTCTCCCGAAATGAGACGACGACCCTCGACGACCTGACCGGCGTCGACATCAGCCACACCCAATCGGCTGCAAAGCTGAATGGCCTGGTGCCACGTCGGCACCCATACCAGCTGCTGCCGCATCTTTTCTTGGCTGCCGAAAATGTCCGTAAACCGACGCATGCTCAGGATGAAGTAAACCCGCTTGGGAAAGGGAGACGGCGCCGAGATGACGGCTTCACGGTCCCAGACAAAACTTCCAACTTGAGGTGACCACGACAGCCCCCGCATCTTCAGCCGGTACGCGGCCGCAAGGACCGTATCGTCGATGGGAATGGGAAGGAGCGTTTCGACTGCTTCTGAGATCATGGTTAAGTCTCCACATTTTAATCGCACGCACACGCGGCGATAAAATTAACCATTCTGTATTCTGGAGCAATGAGGGCTACAAACGGGTCTTGTGTCAGGTAGAACCTATCATTTTCCAGGCCCGGCCCCGTCAATTCGATTACGGCCAAGGGCCGCGACCTTTTCGACGTAGGCCCGGATGTCGCATTTGCGTTCGAGACCGGATGCCGCCATGTAGCGCACCTTGCCGAAAATTTCCCGCTCGAACCATGCCCGGTCGTGCAGGCCGAACACCCAGCCCACGCCGGCGTACGAGTTGGGGTCGCGGCCGTCGAGGAAGTACCGGTTGTTCAGCGCGAGTGAGGTTTCAAAAGCCTGCTCAGGTGTCGGCGACCACTCGATGATCTTCTTGCCCCAGTACATGCGCATGTAGCTGTGCATGAAACCCGTGTCACGCATCTCGGCCATGGCGGCATTCCAATAGGCATCGTGGGTCTTGGCCGCCTCCAGGGTATGCCGGTCGTAGAGGGTCCCGCGCGGGTCGGCAGCATGTTCGGCTAGCGTTTTTTGTGCCCAGGCGGGTAGACAATCGTAGCGGTCATAGTCCGGGGTGTAGTGGACGAAATTGACCGCCAGCTCCCGGCGTACGATCAGTTCCTCAAGATAGGCCGCACGGTCCGCCTCGGCACCCGTGGGTGCATTGGCGATCTGCAGGGCCAGGAAGACCGGCGATATCTGCCCGAAGTGCAGGTAAGGGCTCATGTGGGAAATGTCGTCGGTCTGGGGCTGATTGCGGTTGCCGGCATAATTGTGCAGATGCCGGGCGATGAATCGGCGCAGCCGCTTTTTGGCTTCCCCAGGCCCGCCCTTGAAAAACGGCGTTACCGCAGGCACCGTCCGGTCAATGTCGAGGCCCTTTATAATAGTGTCCAGGGCGTCAAGGTCCAGGCCTTTCTGTCCGATATCGATGGATGCGTGTTTGGGTCGGTAGCGCGGGCAGGACACCATAAATTGTGCCAGGTGTTTGTGGATTTTGGGACGAATGGTGCGGGCCGCGTACTCGGCCTTGGGTGATACGGTGGCCACCGGCACCACCACATCGCCCTCCACGGCGACGACCCGGCAAGGTGCGGAGGAGGAGATCGACCGGCGCCAGGTGCGCTGATGGCGCGTGTAACCCACATCGCAGACCAGCAGCGCCGTCCGATCGATCAGTTGTCCGACCACGTTGGCGGGATCGCCTTTTCGCACCACCATGCCGATGCGGCGCCTGGCCAGTTGGCGCCGGGTTTCAGCCAGCCCGTCCAGCATGAAGCGGTAATGACGCAGGTTGGCCTCCGGATAGCTGTCGGTCAGCGCAAAAACCACCAGCACCGGCAGATCCAGACGATTGGCCTGATCGATGGCGTATTCCAGGGCCGGGTTGTCATGGGCCCGCTGGGACTGCTGCATCCAGTAGAGCACCCACGCGCCTTTTTCGATGGCCTTCCGGTTGAGAATGCTGATGCGCTCCTGTTCGATGCCCATTGATTCTGAATCCTTCCGCAAATGGGTTTGACACGGGGACGGGGCCCAAGGTAAGCCTATAATAGTCGGAAATGGGGTCGAACGACAAGGACCTTATTGATATCGCAGCGCGTTAGCCGGCGCCCGACTGAGAAGCGCACCCGGTCACCAGCAATTGCAGAACCCGGAGCGAATGCAATATCCCCGTCCACGACACACCGCAGACGCGGTTCCACCAGAGCAAAAATAGATGTGCCACGCGCACCCACGAGGGAGTCATTGATGCCGAAGGATGTTGAAGGTACAGAGGCGATTCTGTCTGAGATCGACACATTACGACGGCAGGTTGCCCGACTGAAAGGCATTGAGCAACGCTGCCAGAAGGCCGAAGCGGCACTCAGGGCCGTTGAGGAAAGAAACCGGCTATTAGGCGACAGCTCACCGCTTGGGATGTTCACCGTCGATGCCCTTGGCGGCATCACCGGTATCAACCGCAAAATGATGGACATGTTTGCCTGGACTTCTGTCGACGACCCCACATCGGTGAATCTGTTCGATGGTAAGGCCCTGGCTGGGGCGGGGATGGTTGCCGATATTCAACGTTGTATTGCCCAGAACAAGCCGGTGGTCGCGGAACACCCCTACACGGCCCCCGGGGGGTCCCGCATCCATCTGCGCTGCTATCTCAGCCCCATACCCGGAATCGATGGCACGGTCAGCGGTGTGATGGGCATTGTTGAAGACAATACCGACCTGAAGCGGACGGAGGAAGCGCTCAGGGAAAGCGAAAAACGCTATCGCCAGTTGTTTCAATCCGCCCCCTTCGCCCTGATCGAATGGGATGTTTCCCATCTGAAGGCCTATCTGGAAAAACTGCGCGCATCCGACGTTACTGATTTCAGGGAATATTTTGAAGGACATCCCCAAGAAGTTCATCACTGCTGGTCCTTGATTAAAACGGCTGACTACAATCAGGCCTTCTTAAAACTGATGGGTGTTGCCGGCAGCGAAGAGCCCAGCGGTGCGTTTATCCCAACGGACGCGGAGGGTTTTCTGAAGATGGCCCGGGAGATCATCCTGGTGGCGGCTGAGGGTAATACCGCAGAAGAACGGGAGGAGACCATCGTAACGACAACCGGCGAGCCCAAAATCGTGCTGGGGAAGTCACTGGTCGTCTCCGGACACGAGGACACCCTGGAACGGGTGGCGATTGCCATGGTAGACATCTCTCAGCGCAAGAAGGCGGAAGAGGCACTAAGGGAGAGTGAGCGACGATTTCGGGATCAGGCCTTGCGGGATGGGCTGACCGGTCTGTTCAATCAACGCTATCTGTACCAGTCTCTGGCCATATGGATTGACAGTGCCAAAACCACGGACATCCCGATTTCCCTGATATTCATGGACCTGGACCATTTCAAGACGATCGTTGACACCTATGGCCATCTCAATGGCAGCCGGGCCATCCGGAAAGTGGCCGGCACCATCGGCAACTGCCTGGAAGAACCGGCTTTTGCCGTGGCCTACGCCGGGGATGAGTTCGTGGTGGTCCTGCCTGGCATGGATCAGCCCCAGGCCCTGCAAAAAGCGTCCGAGATCCGTGCCAGCATTAAAAATTCGGTCTATGTGCTGGACCAGGGCATCGAGGTCCGGCTGCGCGCCAGCTTCGGGATAGCGACCTTTCCGCACCATGCCGAGGACTTGAACAGCCTGATCGCCGCCGCCGATCATGCCCTCTTCGCCATCAAGGAAGCCGGAAAAGACGCCGTCGGCCAGTTTACAAAGGGGTAACGGGTCCTATCCTGCCACGACAGGCAAAGGCCATCACCGGAACCGCCCCCCGGATGTTTAAAGCGCCTAACGGATCATCGGACTTAACGACAACTCTGCTTGGAGGCGCTCTCGTCATCGGCACCCAACCCGCCATGTTGACAGGTCAACGGCATAGCCAAAGAACGCCCGGTCAAAATAAACCGCTTGGTATTAAAAGAAAAGATGGAGCCTCCAAACCATTGAGAGTGCCTCCGCAACATCTCAAGGAATGGGTTAAAAAAGCGGCTGAATAGTTGAGTTGAACCGCGACAGCGAGGGCATACCTCGTCGCTTGCGGCGGGCAGGGTTCAATGGATGTTCTGCAGCCTTGCGCACGCCGATGACGGATCCGGTGAAAATCAGTTGCCGTGGACATGCATTTGTGCCTATTTACCGGACTGTGCCGCCGGCCGGTGAACCCGGCACCGGCCATCCATCGTAAATCCAGCAAACCGTAATCGTGACGATGGCCGATCGTCACCTGCACAACCCTAGCGAGGAAAACCAAATGACCGGTGAGGCGTATATCGAAATCGACGGGGGCAAGCCCCTGTCCGGCAGTGTTTGCGTGCAGGGATCCAAGAATGCGATCCTGCCCATGCTGGCCGCATCCCTGCTGCCTGAAAAGGGATGCAGCGTAATCCGCAATGTTCCGCCGCTGAACGACATCCTCGTAGCCTTCGACCTCATGCGCCATGTGGGCGCCACGGTGGACTATTTTGCCAACGAGAAAGTGGTCTGCGTGGATGCCACCCACTTGACCCGGTCGGACCTTCCCGAATCCCTCACCTGCCGCCTGCGGGCCTCTGTGCTCTTCATTCCGCCGCTGCTCAAACGGTTGGGTGAAGTCCGGCTGCCCAGTGTCGGCGGCTGTCCGTTAGGGGCCCGAAACCTGAACTACCACTACCGGGGATTTGCCCGGCTGGGGGCCCGGATCACCAGCGGCGATGACTTTGTCATCAGCGGTGAAGCATTCACGGGCAATACCATGTACCTGGATTTTCCCAGCCACACCGGCACGGAGAACCTGATGATGGCGGCCTGTTTTTCGAAGGGCGTGTCCATCATCGAGAATGCCGCCTCCGATCCGGAAATCTACGATTTCGCCAACTTCCTGATCAAGATGGGCGGCCGGATTCACGGCCTGGGCACCCGGACACTGACCGTGGAAGGGGTGCCGGCCCTGAATCCCATCGACCACTACGCCATGAATGATCGGTTGGATGCCGGTTTGTTCATGATGGCCGCCGGGATTGCCGGGGGCAAGATTTCCATCATCGGCGTGGCCCCCGGGGACCTGCGGATTCTCATCGAAAAGATGATGCAGATGGGAATCGACATCGGCATCAACGGGCACGTGCTGGACGTGTCGTCGCCCGGCAGAGGTCTGAAACCGGTAAACGTGCTCACCTGCCCCTACCCCGGATTCGCCACGGATTTCCAGCCGGCCATCATGGCCCTCTCCTGCATCGCCGACGGTCAAAGCTACATCCGGGAGCGCATCTTCGACAAGCGCTTCAGCCAGGTGGCCGAACTGAGAAAACTGGGGGCGTCCATCGACCTGGATGAAGAGGACGGCCTGGCCATCGTCAACGGACCCACTACGTTTAACGGCGCGGACACCGATCCGGACAACATTCGGGCGGCCTCGTGCATTCTGCTGGCCGGACTGGCCTGCCCGGAAAAGACCATCATCCGCAACGTCTATCAGATCGGCAGGGGGCATTTCGACATCGAAAACCGGTTCCAGCAGATCGGTGCCAGCGTGGCCATCAGATAGGCGTCGCCGATCCGTCGTTTCCGGTGGACCCGGATATTTTCGCTCGTATCGCCGACACCTGCGGTTCATCGCTTGACTTTGCCGACCACACCCTTTACTGTGCAACCATCATCCAAATGCTGGGGGTGCCCCGACAGTGGGGCTGAGATGGCGCAAGGCGCCAACCCTTTGAACCTGATGCAGATAATACTGCCGTAGGGAAGCACGACAAGAAAAAGCGCGTTCGACTCTTTTTGTCAGGCTTGCCCATTGTGGCGAGCCTTTTTTCATTTTGAAGGGCGGGTATCCGCCTGCAACCAGCGACGCAACGCCTGTCAACCGCATTTCGAGGACAACCATGGACATCCAGCTCAATGGGCAAACGACATCGGTGGCGCCAGGCATCACCATCGGCGACCTGATCCGTGGCAAGGATCTGGACCCGGAAACCGTGGTGGTGGAGCACAACCTGACGATCATCACGACTGACCAATTGGACCAGATCACCTTGAAGCAGAACGATGCCCTCGAAATCCTCAGATTCGTGGGTGGAGGATGAAACGATGAAGCCAAACCATTTCAAGGATGCCCTGACCATCGGCGGGCGTGCGTTTGACTCGCGCCTGCTGATCGGCACCGGCAAGTATCCGGCAGATGACATGATCCCGAAAATAATTGCGGCCGCGGGATCTCAGATCATCACCGTGGCCCTTCGCCGGGTTGATTTTACGGCAACCACCGACAACGTGATGCGGCACATTCCCGCCGACATGCAGCTGCTGCCCAACACCTCCGGGGCCCGCACTGCCGAGGAGGCGGTGCGCATCGCCCGGCTGGCCCGGGCTACCGGCTGCGGCAACTGGGTCAAGATCGAGGTTATCCCGGACAACCGGCACCTGCTGCCAGACGGTCACGAAACCGTCCGGGCCACCGAAATCCTGGTCAAGGAAGGCTTTGTGGTGCTGCCTTACATCAACGCGGATCCCATCGTCGCCCGCCAACTGGAGGCCGCGGGAGCCGCCGCCGTGATGCCGCTTGGCGCACCCATCGGCACCAACCGGGGGCTCACCACCCGGGAGATGCTGCAGATCATTATCGACGAGATCGACGTCCCCGTGGTGGTGGATGCGGGCATCGGCAAACCCTCGCAGGCCTGCGACGCCATGGAGATGGGTGCCGACGCCTGCCTGGTGAACACCGCCATTGCCAGCGCAGCGGATCCGGTAGCCATGGCCGGGGCTTTTGCCACAGCCATAAGTGCCGGCAGGCAGGCCTGGCATGCCGGATTGGGAGCCATGCGGACATATGCTGACGCATCGTCACCGCTGACCGGTTTCCTCTATGAGCAGGAATAAAATGCAGACCATGAATTTTTACGACCGGTATGCCGCCTATCGCGACGGCGGCTTTTCCCGACGGGTTCGATCGGTAAGCGACGGAGAGGTTCGACGGGTGCTGGACAAACACACGCTCTCCCCCGATGATTATCTGAGTCTGCTGTCACCCGCGGCGATGCCGCATCTAGAGCGCATGGCCCGGAAGTCCCACGCCCTGACGGTCGCCCATTTCGGCCGCACCATGGTGCTGTATACGCCGCTGTACCTGTCCAACTTCTGCACCAACCATTGTCTGTACTGCGGTTTCAGCCGTAACAACCGCATCGTCCGCCGCCAGTTGACCCTGGCCGAAGTGGAGACTGAAGCCCGGGCCATCGCCGCGACCGGACTCAAGCACGTCCTGATTCTCACCGGCGACGCGCCGGATATCGCCGGCGTAGATTACATCGCAAGCTGCTGCAAGGTGCTCAGCCGCTATTTCCCGGCCATCGGCATGGAGATCTATGCCTTGTCGCAGGCCGACTACGCACGCCTGATCGAGGCCGGGGTCGACAGCCTGACCATTTACCAGGAAACATACAACGAAGCGCTCTACGGACGGCTGCACCCCAAAGGCCCCAAACGGGACTATCGCTTTCGCCTGGATGCACCGGAGCGCGCCTGCCGGGCAGGCATGCGGGCAGTCAACGTGGGGGCGCTGCTGGGCCTGGACGACTGGCAACGGGACGCCTTCTTTACCGGCCTGCACGCCGGCTACCTCCAGGAGCGTTACCCGCAGGCGGAGATCAGCGTATCCTTGCCCCGCATGCGGCCCCACGTGGGCGGTTACCAACCCGGATGCATCGTCGAAGACCGCCATATCGTCCAGGCGATGACCGCCCTGCGCCTGTTCATGCCCCGGGTGGGCATCACCATCTCCACACGGGAAAGCGCCCGCTTCAGGGATCGGCTCCTGCCGCTGGGTGTCACCCGCATGTCCGCCGGTTCATGCACAGCCGTGGGCGGCCGAACCGACAGGACGGACAGCACCGGCCAGTTCGACATATCCGATGAACGCTCGGCCCCGGAAATGGTGGACATGCTTCGCCGGGCCGGCTGGCAGCCGGTTTTCAAGGATTGGCAAAGCCTTGGTGGCTAGACTCACGGCGGCAAACAAAAAGAAAACCGGATTAAGCGACCATGGCGGCAAACCCTTTTCTCGACGGTCTGCAAACTCATTTTACGGACAATCAGATCCGGCGCCTGGGATCGGCATGCGTAGGCATTGCCGGTGCCGGCGGCCTTGGGTCTAACGCATCCGTCCATCTGGTCCGTTCCGGCATCGGACGGCTGGTGGTTGCCGACTTTGACCGTGTCGCCCCGTCCAACCTGAACCGCCAGTATTATTTCGTCGACCAGGTGGGCATGAAAAAAGTGATCGCACTCGAAACCAACCTGAAGCGGATCAACCGCGATCTTGACATGCAGGCATTGGATATACGCCTGAATGCCGTCAATGTCGGCCGTGTATTCGAACACTGCCACATCATCGTAGAAGCCCTGGACCTCGCCCGGGACAAGAAGATGATGGCCGACGCCTTCATGACCGATCCCCGTCTGCTGGTAAGCGCTTCGGGCATCGGCGGCTGGGGTGACAGCGACCGGATCCGGACCCTTGCCGTGCGTGATGCCTTTTACCTCGTCGGTGACGGGCACTCGGAAGTATCCGATACCCTGCCACCGACATCGGCCATCGTCGGCATCGCCGCCGCCAAACAGGCGGATGTGGTGATCGAAGCCATCTTGGACGACCTTCACTTGAACCCTTTCACATAAGGAACAATCATGACCTTCACCACCCAGATGGACGCCGCCCGCAAGGGAATCGTCACGCCCCAGATGAAGATCGTTGCCCAAAAGGAGGAGATGGCCCCCGATGCGCTGCAGGCGCTGATCGCCGCCGGCAAGGTGATCATCCCGGCCAACAAGAACCACACGAACCTGAATCCGGAAGGCGTCGGCCAGGGACTGCGCACCAAGATCAACGTCAACCTGGGCATTTCCAAGGACTGCTGCGACGTCGATCTGGAGATGGACAAGGTCCGGCTGGCCCTGGCGCTGAAAACCGAAGCCATCATGGATCTGAGCTGTTATGGCAAGACCCGGGAATTCCGGCGCCGGCTGGTAGAGGGGTCGCCGGCCATGATCGGCACCGTTCCCATCTATGACGCCGTGGGATTTTACGACAAAAATCTTAAAGATCTCACCGTGGATGAGATTTTTGATGTGGTGGTGCGCCACTGCGAAGACGGGGTGGACTTTCTGACCATCCATGCCGGGCTCAACCGCAGCGCCGCCGAAAAAATAAAGCGCCGGGAGCGCATCACCAACATCGTCTCCCGGGGCGGCTCCCTGATGTTCACCTGGATGCAGCTCAACGACCGGGAAAACCCCTTTTACGAACACTTCGACCGACTGCTGGACATCTGCCAGACGCACGACGTCAGCCTGAGTTTAGGAGACGGATGCCGCCCGGGCTGCCTTCACGATTCCACCGACGCGAGCCAGGTCGAAGAGCTGATCACCTTGGGCGAGTTGACCAAGCTGGCCTGGGAGAAGAACGTCCAGGTGATGATCGAAGGACCGGGCCACATGGCGCTGAACGAAATCGCCGGCAACATGATGCTGGAAAAACGCTTGTGCCACGGCGCGCCGTTTTACGTGCTGGGGCCCATCGTCACCGACGTGGCGCCCGGCTACGACCACATCACCAGCGCCATCGGCGGAGCAGTGGCCGCGGCCAGCGGCGCCGATTTTCTCTGCTACGTCACCCCGGCCGAGCATCTGCGCCTGCCCGACCTCGAAGACATGAAAGAGGGCATCATCGCCACCCGCATCGCCGCCCATGCCGCCGATATCGCCAAGGGCATCCCCGGTGCCAGAAGTTGGGACGACGCCATGGGCCGGGCGCGGGCGGATCTGGACTGGAAGCGGATGTTGAGTCTGGCCATGGACCCGGAAAAAGCCACACGCTACCGGGAAAGCTCGCCGCCCGAACACGAAGACAGCTGCACCATGTGCGGAAAAATGTGCGCCGTGCGCAATATGAACCGGGTGCTGGAGGGGAAGGATATACAGCTCAACGATTAAACAAACAGTTCCGTACTCAGATACCGTTCGCCCGTGCTGGGCAAAACCGTGACGATGCGCTTGCCGGCATTTTCCGCCCGCGCCGCCACCTGAATGGCCGCCCACACCGCCGCACCGGAGGAGATGCCGCACAAGATGCCTTCCCTGGCTGCCAGTTGCCGGGCCGTCTCGAAGGCGTCATCGTTGGAAACGGTGACCACATCGTCGATCAGCGACCGGTCCAGCACCTGGGGCACGAAACCGGCACCGATGCCCTGGATCTTGTGGGGTCCCTTTTCGCCGCCGGAAAGCACCGGCGATGCGGACGGTTCCACGGCCACACACTGGAAGCCGGGTTTCTTCTCCTTTAAAAAGCCTCCCACACCGGTAAGCGTGCCGCCGGTGCCGACGCCGGAGACTAAAATGTCCACATCACCGGCCGTGTCCGTCCAGATTTCCTCGGCCGTGGTCTCCCGGTGAATACGGGGATTGGCCGGGTTTGCGAACTGGTTGGGCATAAATGAACCCGGATTCTCGGCCACGATGGCATTGGCTTTTTCGATGGCCCCTCCCATACCTTGAGGACCGGGGGTGAGCACCAGCTGCGCCCCCAGGTGCCGGAGCAGCTTCTGGCGCTCGACACTCATGGTTTCCGGCATGGTCAGGCAAAGCCGGTAGCCCCTGGCGGCACAGATGAAGGCCAGCCCGATGCCGGTGTTGCCGCTGGTGGGTTCCACGATCAGGGTGTTCGGCCCGATCAACCCTTTTTTTTCCGCATCGTCGATCATGGCGGCGCCGATACGGTCCTTGACGCTGCCCAACGGATTGAAAAATTCCAGCTTGGCGACGATCTCGGCATGAAGATCGCCACCGGTGTGGTTCAGTCGGACCAGGGGGGTCTTGCCGATGGTGGTGTCCATGGCTTGGTGAACGGTCATAGTAGCCTCCTTGCAAACGGATAGTCGGTAATCAGCTGCCGGTCTTCCGGCGGGCCTCTTTGATGATCAGCCTCGGCATTTCCATCATCACGGTGCTGTCGGGCGGGATGGACTCGGTCAGCCAGACGTTGCCGCCCACCACGGAACGCGCGCCGATAACGGTGTCACCTCCTAGTACGGTGGCCCCGGAGTAAATGATGACCTCGTCTTCGATGGTCGGATGGCGCTTTTTTCCGCGCAGCTTTTCTCCCGCATCCTTGGGCAGGGACAGGGCGCCCAGGGTTACCCCCTGATAGATGCGCACATCACTGCCGATCTCGGTGGTCTCACCGATTACCACGCCGGTGCCGTGATCGATGACAAACCGGCCGCCGATGGTCGCCCCGGGATGGATATCGATACCGGTGATGCTGTGGGCATGCTCGGTCATGATGCGTGGAAGCATGGGCACCCCCAGCTTGAATAATTTGTTGGCCACCCGGTAAACGCTGATGGCGTAAAGGCCCGGATAGCTGAAGATAATTTCATCATGGCTTTTTGCCGCGGGATCTCCCTCAAAGGCTGCCCGGACATCCGAGGCCAGGACCTGGCGGATCTCAGGGATGGCGTCCATCACCTCAAGGGCAATGCTGTGTCCCTGGGATTCGCAGCCGCTGCAGGAAAGATGGTAGCGCAGGCAGTCGTGCCGGACATTGTGGGTGATCTGTTCGGCCAGCAGGTCGAATAGCTTGGACACGGTCTGCCCCAGGCTGTATCGCATGTTCACCGGGTCCAACTTCTCACGGGAGAAATAGCCGGGGAAAAGAAGTTCCCGGAACATGTCGATGATGTCGGTCACAAACCCTTCAGAAGGGATGGGCTCGCTGTCGATATGCGTGTAACAGGGGCTGTTCTGGCAGTGATCGACAATTCGCTCTGCGATTTCAGGCAGCTTCAAACGCGCCTGCTCGTGGCATTCGACGTCGGACCGGCATGTGCCTTCGTCAATGGGGGTGTTGGCTTTCATCAGGTTTCTCCAAAAGATGGCAAACCGCTGCCACCACTGTTAAATGGGAATAACCACTACAGTAACCATAAAGAAAAGGTTGTCAAAAATCCGGTAAAGGGGAGATGTTTTCCGGTTGTGGACGATACCTGGCCGCCGGCGAAATTGACAAGACCGATCGAATTTGATTTGATGCGGCCGACCCAAAGAACCGCTGCCCGCCGGGACGCGGAAACGACCCGATTCTTGCAGGACAACCAAAGGTGTCGGTATATGACCGGTCTGGAAGATCTGAAGATTGCCGCCCTCAGCCCCGAGGATCTCGAAACCATTCGGGCCCTGGAGAGAAAGCTGGGGGCGAACATCCGCCTGGTGGCCGTGGAAACCAAGGACGTTCTCTACGCCCTGGAGGCCAAGATGGCACCCAACCAGTGGCAGCGGGTGGACACGGTCTATCCGGAAATCAGGGACATCAAGGCCTATTACGCCGAGCATGACCTCGCCAGGGAAGCCAAGGGATGGCTCAAGGGCTTTTTGATCAACAACACTCTCAACCCCAAACCCGTCAAGCGCCCTATCCGCATCCGCCAGGTGGTCAATACAGAATCCGGTAACTGAGGGTTTTGATCAACACGCCACGGAACCTCCCGCGGCAAGCCGAGGGGGAGGTTCTGCCTGTGACGGTGGTGCTGCGCAGCACCGTAAGTCTGAAAATCGACACCCGGTTCGCTCGCTGTCACGGTTCAAGGCAGCGGCACCATCGTCATCTTGTCCACCGGCGTGGAAAGCACGATGGCCGTTTTTGTCTGGCCGAATGGGCTCAACCGGGCCACCACCGCTTCTAAATCGGACACATCCTCCACACGAACGAACAGGACGAACGAGGCGTCTCCGCTGATGTGATGGCAGGCGCTGATCTGAGGCATCTCGGCAGCCAATGTCTTGACGGCCGGGTAGTGCCGGGCGTCGGTGGTCAGCTGGATGAAGGCGGACACCGACCGGCCCATGGCAGCCGGGTCGATGCGGGCGTGGTAGCCCTTGATCACCCCCGCCTCCTCCAGTTTTTTCACCCGCTCGGCCACCGCCGGCGCCGACAGTCCCACCTTTTCGCCAAGGCGACTCAGGGGGATTCTGGCATTTTCCTGCAGCGCGGCAAGGATTTTTCGTCCGATTCGATCGAGCAGTTTATCAACCTGAAGGTCCATGGCCTGATTTTCCTTGGATTGTTAAGTGGACGGCCTCGAAAACCGTGGTTTGGCCATGGCCTCGGCGACACCGCTCGTGTAGTGTTGCCGCCATGGACCTCTCTTTTTTCGTCAAAGGAATGGTGTTCGGATTCTCCATCGCCGCCCCGGTCGGCCCAATCGGCATCCTGTGCATCCGCCGCAGCCTGACCGGGGGATGGACGGCCGGCCTGCTCACCGGGATGGGTGCGGCCACGGCCGATGCCGTGTATGGCTGTGTGGCCGGCTTCGGCCTCGCCGGCATCACCGGGTTGGTTGTCGGCCAGCGCGCCTGGATCCAGACCGTCGGCGGCCTGTTCCTCTGCTGGCTGGGCGTGCGCATCTTTCTGTCCGGAACCGACGACAAGCCGCCGTCCCAGGCACCCGCCAGTGCCGCCATGGGCTATCTCTCCGCGCTGCTCCTCACCCTCACCAATCCCATGACCATCCTCTCTTTTACCGCGGTATTCGCCGGTATGGGCCTCGGCAGTATCGGTGCCGGCCGCATGGCCGCCGGCTGGCTGGTAGCCGGCGTGTTTTCCGGTTCGATGGCCTGGTGGACGATCCTAACATGGGCCAGCAGCCGGTTCAACGCCCGCATGAGCGCCAATGCCATGCGCTGGATCAACCGGTTCTCCGGGGCGGTGCTCTCCGGGTTCGGACTGGCGGCGGTGATCGGACGGCTCTAGCTGACCGGCAAACCGTCCCGGAACCGTCTGCACAGCTCGACCGACACCCGATGATCGTATACGGTGCCATCGGGTTCAAGTCCGCGGATACCCCCATCCCAAAGGAACGCCGCCAGCAGTTTCAGGCCCGCCTGGAAACGGTCCAGGGGCAGCGCAATACGATTGTCCACCGGCGCCGGCCGGGGAATCGGGACGCCAGCGGATTCCAGCGACTTCATGAAATTGAGCAACCGGCCCAGCCGCAGCAGGGTGACCGATTCGGTGCGCGAGGTGCGCTGGTCGATGGGCAGCGCCGTGGCGCGCATCCGGGCGAAGGCTGCCGGCAGCAGACCCAAATCCCGGCAGCGCTCATAATCCGCGCTGCCCGGCGCCGGGTAGAACACGGAGACACCGGCCAGCACCCGGCGCCGGGCCAGGAACAGCAGGTCGTCCACCGACGACAGGGGATCCTGGTCGGGTGCCCCGACGATGATGTACCCCACGGCCGCGAGTTCCTCCCGTTGGGCATAATCGAGCGCCCGGTCGAACGCAATGCGCACATCGGGCCGGTTGAAGCGCTGCAATTGTCCGGCATCCGCACTTCCCAGAGATAGATTGAGGGTCTTGAAACCGCTGGCCTTCATGGCCCGCACGACCGGTTCGGTAAGGGTCGGCGGGAACAGGCCGTTCATGGCCCGAAGCTCCGGCATACAATCGCCGAATATGCCGCGTATCCCTTCCATCAACTCAAGGAACCACCGGCGGTCCATGGTGAGATTCTCATCCTCGAAGTCGACGAATCCCACCTGACGCCCCGCCGACGCCGCCTGCAGTTCCCGGATGACGGCAGCGACCGGTCGTTTCCTGAAACCCATCCACGATTCAGCCCCGGTGGCGCAGTAACTGCACTTGAGTGGGCACCCCCTGCCGGCGGTAACCACGACGCTGTCCTGCCCGAACCGTTGATAGAATTGTCGCCGGATCAGGCTAAAGTCCGGCACGGGAAGCCGGTCCGGGTCCCGGCAAACGGCGGGGTTGCTGATATGAAGGGATCCGTCGGGGTTGCGGTACACGATACCCGGCACACCCGAAATGCTCCCGCCCGACTTCAATGCCGTGGCCAGGGCCGGCAGGCCGACCTCGCCTTCCCCCCGGAGCACCAGGTCTACAGCCGGCTCCGCCATCACCGCCGCAGGCAAGGCCGTGGGATGATGGCCGCCAAGGACCACCGTGCCGCCAGGCAGGCCGGCTTTTGCCATCCGCGCCACAGCCAGCGCCATATCGCTGTATGCGGTGAATAGAGCAGCGATACCGACGAGAAACGCCCCGGATGCCTTTACCTGCCGGCTGAGATGCTCAAAGCTGTAACCGTAATGGCGGTAATGATGAAACAGGCCAAAAGGGCTGCGGTCCGCCCGGCCATAAAAGGCCGCCAGGTCGTCCATCCCTTCAGGCGGATCGATAACCCGCGACTTGCCGGTGGCCAGGGCATCCAAGATGGCCACGGAAAATCCTTTTTGTGCGGCGGCGGCGGCGATGGAGGCCAACCCGTAGGGTATGGTCCGCTTGGCAGTCAGGTAGAAGTCCGCAATCGGTGGCTGGATCAGGAGGATATCTACCATGGCAGTGCGGCGTCTGAAAACGAAAGGGCCATCAGCTCATTTTAGAGATGGTGCCAAAGGTACGGATCTCCGCCGGCAGATCCTCGGGGCCAATGGCATTTTCGACGCCCATGGCAAAAGCCCGCTCGATAACGTTCTGCAGCTGGATCAGATTACCCGGCCAGTGATAGTGGAGCAGGATGTCCATGGCCGACGGGGTGATGCCGTAGATCCGGGTTTTGGCCGACGGGCTGTCCGTGTAAAGAAAATGGTTGATCAGCAGCGGGATATCCTCCTTGCGCTCCCGAAGTGGAGGAAGCTTGATAAACACCGCATTGAAAAGATCCAGCAGATCCTTTTTCATGGCGCCGCTGGCGATGACTTCATCCAGTTCCCTGCCGGTTCCGGCGATCAGGCGCGGGCGCTGACCGGTATCTGTTTCCGCATCGCCCAAAAGCACCATCATCCGTTCGCGTATCGTCGACGGAAGCGCGGAGACCTCGTCCAGATAGAGGGTGCCGCCGTTTACGGATGCGAGCATACCCGACAGATGGGCGGCGATTTCATCTTCTGTTTTGTTCTTTTTGCTGAGACTGTTGCAGTTTACCGGCACGAAGGGCAGCGTTTTGCGGTCGCTGGTATCGTGGATGGTTCTTGCCGTCAACTCCTTGCCCGTCCCGCTCTCCCCATGGATCAGAACCATGGGGTTCTCGATGCTGATGGTGTCGATCACCTCATAGATTTCACGCATCTTGGGGCAGAAACCGATCATCTTGCCGTATTGGTGGCGCTCCCGGGATATCTTGCGGATCAGTTGCGCCTTATCCTTGATCTTCTTCTCTTCGACGATCCGGTCGATGATCAACCTGAGGTGATCCAGCTTGAAGGGCTTTTGCAGGTAGTCATAACTGCCGTATTTCATGGCCTGTATCGCCGACTCCATCGACCCGTAGCCGGTAACGATGATCACCTCGGTCTGGGGCCGGTATTTCTTGATCGCCACCAGGAGCTCCAGGCCATTGAATTCAGGCATCTTGTAGTCGGTGAAAACAATGTCGATCTGCTTTTCCTTCACGATCCCCACCGCCTCGATGCCGTTGTCCACGGTGGTCACATCATAGCCTTTTATCGTCAGATACTGCTCGACCATCGCCAGAATGTCTCGGTCGTCGTCTACAAATAGGATTCGGGTGTCAGACATGGCATTCTCCGCAAAATGTAAGGGGCAAGGGATACGTTTTTTACTTAATGCATTCATATAGTAAACCCAGTTTAAAAGATCAACCATTGGATAGGCCGCGCAGCACTCGCACCTTGCGCGACTGGCCCGTCGCCGCCAGGCGGACCATTCCAGGAGAAACCCGCTCATTATAAAAAAGACTTGACAAATGTCCGGTGCGGTAATATTACCCCGGACAGACCGACTGGTCTGTCTGACCTGCAACCGTCCACCCGACTAACATTATACAATTGGCAACGACTGAATGAGCCTGAAAAAAACCATCATTCACGAATCCATGCGGCTATTCTCCATGAAAGGGTTCACCAGCACTTCCATCGATGAGATTTTAACCGCCTCCAATTCCTCCAAAGGCGGATTTTACAATCATTTCAAAAGCAAGGAGGAGCTCTTTTTACAGGTTTTGGATGAAGCGCGGCAAATCTGGCGCGAACGCAATTTGGCCGGTATGGGACCGGATCAGGATCCGATCGCCAATATCAAGCAGCTGCTGGTCAACTTCCGGGATCGCTATCTGAAAGATTCGCATGATTTTCCGGGCGGCTGCATTTTTATCATCCTACTGGTTGAACTGAAAAACCAGCGCCCCCACCTGGCTGATGAAATCAATAAAGGATTCATCGGGTTGAAAGGCCTGATCAAGCGGTTTTTGGATCAGGCCAGCGATTCAGGCAGACTGCGTGCGCATGCGAACACTGAAACCATCAGCGAAATGATCTTCAATGGCATGATGGGTGCCGCAGTCGCCTATACCGGCCAGAAATCCGGTACGAATCTGGATCAGGCCATCGACTGCATGTTTTCGTATATCGAGTCCTTCGAGACCTGATGGTGGGTCTCGATAATCGAATTTTTTTTCCCGCATACAAGACCGACCGGTCTGTCTTTCCGGTCAGTCTCTATTGATCAGAACCCGATCGACGGAGTTGGCAATTGCGAGACGGCATTGCTGCTGATGGTGTCGGGCAACATGGGAAAAACAGCTTACCGACGGCCTCATCGCTATCCACAGGACCCCATGTCCCGTATGGAACCGAAGCGGTACGGGAGCCGGCGACTGCTTCCCATGACGGGCTGAGCGCCGCAGCGATCAATAACCAACCATAAGTGTTCACTCACAGAGAGGAGTTGTCCATGATCGATTTCACTTTCACGGAAGAGCAGGAGATGTTCCGCAAGGCAGCCCGCGAGTTCGCTGAGACACAGGTGGCTCCCTTCGTCCCCGAGATGGAGCAGACCGGCAAGGTGCCCGCTGGCTTGGTCAAGGCGCTGGGCGATGCCGAGATGATGGCCCTGACCATACCGGAGGCCTATGGCGGATTGGAACTGGGCTACACCGCCCGCCTGATCGCCCTGGAAGAGATCAGCCGCATCTCCGTGGCCACGGCCATGATGCTGCAGGTGTTCGCTCTGGGCATCGAACCGATCGTCAAGTTCGGCACCGAAGCGCAGAAACAAAAATTCCTGCCCGGCCTGGCCACTGGCGAACGGTTGGCCACGGCGGCGGTCACCGAAGCCACGGGCGGCAGCGATCCCACTGGCATTCGCACCGCCTATCGCAAGGACGGCGACGACTTCATCGTCAACGGCCGCAAGTGCTTCATCACTAACTCGCATATCGCCGACACGCTGACCATACTGGCCAAGAGCGAGGAGGATCCCAAGGCTTTTTGCGCCTTTCTTGTTGAAAAGGATATGCCTGGTTTCAAGGCCACCCACGAAGAACACAAGGTGGGTATGCGCGGCTGCAACACGGGCGAGTTGGCCTTCGAGAACCTGAGAATCCCCAAGGAGAACCTGCTGGGCGTGGAAGGCAAGGGCCTGCGGGTGACTATGGCGGCCATCGGCGATGTGGGACGTGGCGGCATGGTTGGCTGCGCCCTGGGGTTGCAGGCCGCTTGCCTGGAGGCCTCGATCCAGTTTGCCAACGAACGCATTCTTTACGGCAAGCCCATCAGCCGGCTGCAGACCATCCAGAACAAGATCGCCGAGATGAAGATCGACCTGGAAGCCGGGCGATTGCTGGGCTATCGGGCGGCTGCAATCCAGGACAAGGGCCAGGCATCTTCCAACGAATTCGCCGTGGCCAAGTACTATACCACCGAGGCATCCCAGAAAGCCGCCAAGATGGCGGTCGATATCCATGGCGGCTACGGCTGCATGGAAGAGTATGCAGTCAGCCGCTACATCCGCGATGCGGCCGTCGTCGGCCCCTCGGCGGGCACCTCAGACATCATGAAAGTGATCATTGCACGTTGGGCACTGTCTTGAAATGGTCTAATTCAGTCTGTGGACCTTGATCGGTCCACGCCTGAAAACCACTATTGAAACCTCAGAGGACTATCCATGTTTCACATCGTCGTTTGTGCCAAGGCGGTTCCGGACCCGCAACAGGCCTGCAACGTAAAAATAGACCCGATTACCAAAACGCTCATGCGCTGTGATGTTCCCATGGTGCTCAACCAACTTGACAAAAATGCCATGCAGGCGGCGCTGGAACTCAAGCGGCAATTCGAAGCCAGGATCACGGTGCTGAGCATGGGGCCTCCGGATGCCGTTGAAGTTGTCAAGGAGTGTTTGGCGCTGGGTGCTGATGAAGGGATCCTTCTTACCGATCCCGCATTTGGCGGTGCGGACGCCTACGCCACGGCCTACACCCTTGCCAAAGCCGTTGAGAAATTGAACCCGGTGGACCTGGTGCTGTGCGGCATGGCCAGCAGCGATGGGGCCACCGAATGGGTAGGCCCCGAAATGGCGGTTTTTCTGAATCTGCCGGTGGTGACCATGGTTTGCGAGATCGTCGAATCCAGTTCGCAGCGATTCATCGTTAAGGCCGCCTTGGCAAACGGTTACCGTCTGATGGAGGTCACACTACCGGCCGTATTGACCGTCACACGGGACCTGAACACACCGCGCGCCTTGAGTTTTTCGGGAATCGTCAAGGCGCGCAAAAAAACAGTGGCCAACTGGCGTGTCGCGGATATCGGGGTACCCAAGGAGATGGTGGGCCTGGCGGGTTCGCCAACCATCGTGTCGTCTTTACAGCCGACGGACAACCGACGGTCGGTCACCATGCTTGCCGGCAGCATGCAGGAAAAAGCGGACCAGCTTCTCGAGCGATTGGTGGATATCGGCGTCATTTAATCGAAAGGATAGGATCATGGAAAAGGGTTTGGGTCCGGTATGGGTAGTTGCCGAACAGCGCGAATGCAGGATCCGGGGCGTTTCATTGCAGCTTCTCGGCCGGGCCAGGGAACTGGCCGACCAATTGGGCACCCGAACCGAAGCCATCCTGTTGGGCCAGCACATGCAAGGCCGCCTTGAACCGCTGATGGCTGCCGGTGCCGAACGGGTTTACCTGGGCGACCATACGGTGCTTTCGCACTATGAGCCTGAAATCTATACAGAAACCATCGTTCAGCTGGCTTGCGCGCACCGGCCGGAAATCATTCTCATGGGGTCAACCGCCATGGGTCGCGAACTTGCTCCGTTGGTGGCCGCGAGACTGGAAACCGGCCTGACCGCTCACTGCACCGACCTGAGACTGAATGCCAACATGGTCCTTGAGCAGATCATCCCCGCCTACGGCGGTCTTTTATCGATTGTTTGTCCAAAAAAACGTCCCCAGATGGCCACCGTGGCCAAAGGGGTATTTCCCATGCCTGCCATGGACGGGAACACGCACGGTGAGGTGATCATGGTGGCGGTTCCCACCGACGGGCAGCACCGATTGCGAACGCTGGAAGTGGTCACCCGCGTTCCTGACGATGTCCCTCTGGAGTCGGCCGAGCGGGTTGTGGCCGGCGGTGCGGGCGCCGGGGACCCTGACGGCTGGCGTTGCATCGCCGAATTGGCCGGCACCCTGAACGCAGCCTTGGGCTGCACCCGCCCGGCCGTTGATGAAGGCTGGGCCCCCCTGGAGACCATGATCGGGCAGAGCGGCCGCATGGTTAGCCCCAAGCTTTACATCGGCGTGGGGTTGTCGGGTGAACAGCAGCATATGGTTGGCATCAGCGGCGCTGAACTGATGGTGGCCATCAATAATGACCAACACTCACCGGTTTTCGATCAGGTGGATATCGGGATTGTCGAAGATTGCCGGTCCTTTCTTCCCCTGCTGATTGAGGCGATAAAATCGCACAAAGAAAAACGAGTCACCTGCTGAGATGAGCAAAAACCGACTGATTTAACTACCACATCAAAAAAGGAAAACTTCCATGGCCCTTAAAACAAGAGAAGACTATCTGGCTGCCCTTAAGCAGATGAGGCCCAACATCTACAAGTTCGGAGAATTGATTACGGATATAACCACTCACCCGGCCACCCGGCGCACCGTGGAAAGCCATGCCATGTGCTACGACGCCTCCAACGATCCGGATTTGGAAAAAATGTACACCACCACCTCCTCTTTCACCGGGGAGAAAATTCACCGCTGGAACTCCATGATGCAGGAAGAGGGAGAACTGATCAGCAACATGAAGTTGAAGCGCCAGAACTATCGACGCAGCGGAACCTGCACCGGGGGTGTCTGCGTCGGCTGGAACGCCCAAAATGTCATGTGGGCGGTGACCCATGAAATCGATGCGAAATGCGGCACCAATTACCAGGAGCGGCTGAAAAAGTGGATCTTGCATGCCGAGAAAAATGGCTTGACCGTGGCCGGGGCCCTTACGGATGCCAAAGGAGACCGGAGCCTGAAACCATCGCAGCAGGCTGACCCGGATACCAACCTGCACATCACCCAGGTCCGCGAGGACGGTATCGTTATTCGCGGCGTCAAAGCCATGATATGCAGCACAGCCGCTTCCAATGAGATTTTCCTGCTGCCGGGCAGCATTTACGGCGAGGCGGACAAGGACTTCGCCCTTTCCTGCGTCGTCCCCCGGGATATCGAAGGCCTGACCATCGTTGAGGCGACCCGTCCCAGCGATCAGCGGGATTTGAACGAATCCGATCTAAACGAAACGCCCAATACGGGTATTACCCAGGGGTGGTTGTTGTTCAAGGATGTATTCGTGCCCAACGAGCGGGTGTTCATGTGCAAAGAATTTGAATTCACATCGAAGGTCATCGGCTTTTTCACGGCCAATTATCGTGCCTGCATTGGTGCCTGCGTGGCCGGACAGGGCGATGTCATGATCGGCGCATCCATGCTGATGGCAAGGGCCAACGGATTGTCCGCCAAAGTGTTCATGAATAAATTGGTGGACATGTCCATCAACAACCAGATCACTTTCGGTTTGGGGGCCGGCGCACTTGCCGTGGGCTCGAAACACCCGTCCGGATCCTGGTTTGCCGATCCGCTGACCGCCCATACGAATAAGGTCATGGTGGCCACGTTGCCCTATGAAGTCAAGCGGCTGACCCAGGAGATTGGCGGCGGCATTGTCGAGACGGGGTGTATGCCCTCTGCCAGGGACTTGGAGAATCCCGAATACGGGCACATGCTCCGCCAAGCGCTGAAGGCCGGCGCCTGTTCCGGTGAGGCTCGTTTCAAGGCCGCCCGTTTGGCCGAGTGGCTCACCGTGGGCGGCGGGATTCCAGGATGTATGCATGGCGGCGGTTCTCCTGACGGTGCAAAACTGGTCGTCCGGTTCACCACCCCCATGGAGGAATATGCGGAATATGCCCGCAAGGTGATGAATATCGAAGAGAAAATTGAAGAACCCGCGAAGCCGGCGAAAAAGTAGGATTGGCGCTACCCTCCCGCACTGAACGAGGCGAGGGGTATGGCTGGCAGCCCTATTGGCTATAGAAAATAGTGATGGCTCAAGGGGCTCTAGGGAAGCATCTAAAGGAAAGGAATGCAAAGATGAGCAGCTATCGCGCTTTTTGGGATGAAGAACTGGAGACGATGCCGAGAGACAAGCTCCAAGCTTATCAATTCCAATTGTTGAAACAAAACATCGACCTGGCCTACCACCAATCGCCATATTACAAACGTCACTTTCAGGAGGCAGGCGTCGCACCGTTTCATTTGGAAAGCGTTGAGGACTTAAAAAGATTTCCAACGATTGACAAGAAGGTTTTGCGGACCCAACAGGAGATCTGCCCGGATTTCGGGGATTTGACATGTGCTTCTGAAGAGGATTTTGTATTCCTCAGCGCATCCAGCGGCTCGACCGGCGTTCCTACCGCCTCACCGTTCACCGCCAAAGACTTTGAGGCTTTTCAGGACTGCGAGGCGCGTTTATTCTGGTCATCGGGCATGCGCCCGACGGACCGCTATTGTCATGCATTGAATTTCACCCTTTTCGTCGGCGGACCCGATGTGATCGGGGCCATGAAACTGGGTGCGCTGACCATTTGGGCCGGCACCATCCCCTCGGAACGCCTGCTGTCAATTTTCCAGACATGGAAGCCCACCGTCACCTGGACTACGCCCTCGTACGCCTGGTATTTGGGCGAAACCGCCAAGGAAGCGGGGATCAACGTGGCGGATCTTGCCATCAAGAAGATTTTCGTGGCTGGGGAACCTGGCGGTTCCATCCCCGAAACCCGCCATAGTATTGAGGCGTTGTGGAACGCTGACGTCTACGACTATTACGGGCTTTCGGATATCTTCGGCGCATGCGCCGCCATGTGCGAGGCAAAGGAAGGGCTGCACTGGGCCGAGGACCACATCTATGTGGAAGTGGTCAACCCCGAAACCGGTGAGGAGGTCACCGAGGGGGAGCGGGGCGAAATGATCCTGACCTCGCTCAAAAAGGAGGCCCGCCCGCTGATCCGGTTCCGCACCGGCGACATCGTCTCCTATACGACCGAGAGATGCCGATGCGGCCGAACGCATATGCGCCTGGATGGAATCCATGGGCGGCTCGACGACATGATGATCATCAAGGGTGTGAATGTATTCCCCAGCGACATCGAAACCATCGTGAGGAACAACCCCATGCTCACCGGTGAATACGTTTGCGTGATCACCGAAGAAAAGCACATGGCCGTGCTCACGGTGGAAGTGGAGAAACAGGAGGACTTTGCTGGAGACGAAAGCGAACTGGTCGGCAGCATCCAAAACGAGTGCAAAAAAATCGTCGGGATCAAACCGCGTGTCACCGTACTGCCGGCCAAATCCATCGCCCGGGCAACCCACAAAGCCAAACGGGTGAGGGATGAGCGTAAAAAATAGAGGAGATCTGAAAATTGTTTATCAACGGGCACTGGATTGGCGTACAGTCTGGAAAAACATTCGACATCACCAACCCGGCTACGGCGGAAGTAATTGGCCAGGTACCCGATGGCGGGGTCGAAGAGACCCTGCAGGCCATTGAAGCCGCCTACGACGCGTTTCCCCTGTGGGCCGCCCTGACTGCCTACCAAAGATCCGGGTTCCTTTATGACGCTCACCGCCTGATGATGGAAAACCTGGAACACCTTGCCCAAACCATGACCCGGGAACAGGGCAAACCCATTCGGGCTGCGCGAAATGAAGTCAAATACGGCGCCGACTTTCTGCTTTGGTACGCCGAGGAAGCCAAACGCGTCTACGGCCAAACCATACCAGCACCCCGTCCGGACCAGCGCTTCATCGTTCTGCACCAGCCCGTGGGTGTCGTCGGGGCGATCACCCCCTGGAACTATCCGGTTTCCATGATTACGCGCAAGGTCGCCCCGGCCCTGGCCGCCGGCTGCACCGTCGTTCTCAAACCGGCCGAAGCCACCCCGCTTTGCGCGGTGGAAATGTTCAAACTTTTTGAACAGGCCCACCTCCCTCCGGGTGTCGTCAATCTCGTCACCGCTGCCGACCCGGTTCCGGTGGGTCAAACCCTCCTGGAAGATCCCAGAGTCCGCAAACTCACCTTCACGGGTTCGACCGCAGTGGGCAAACACATTGCCCGGGAAGCCGCCTCCCAGCTCAAACGGGTGTCGCTGGAATTGGGCGGCCACGCCCCTTTTATTGTCTGCAAGGATGCCGACCCGGTCCACGCGGCCAAGGGCGCCATGTTGGTGAAATTCCTCAACACCGGTCAGGCTTGCATCAGTCCCAACCGCATCTTCGTGCACCGCAGCCAAGTTGAGGCCTTCCTGGATGAAGCGAAAAAGCGCATCTCGCGAATGCAGGCGGGCAACGGCATGGAGGCCGGTGTGAGCATCGGCCCGTTAATTGGCCCCGATGCGTTGGCCAAGATCGATCACCAGGTTAAAAATGCCCTCGATCTCGGTGCAGAAGTCATCTGTGGCGGCAAACGCCTCATGGGGGGCGGACTGGACAAAGGCTATTTCTATGCGCCGACCCTGCTCAACAAGATTTCCCCCGGCATGCGAATCTATCGCGAGGAAACCTTCGGCCCGGTGGCCCCGGTTGTTCCCTATGACAGCGAAGAAGAGGTGGTCGAAATGGCCAACGACACCCATTACGGACTGGCCGCTTATGTATACACCCAAAATCTCTCCCGGGCCGTGCGAATGCTCGAGAAGTTGCGTTTTGGCATTGTCGGTATCAATGACATCAATCCCACCGCCGCCGCAGCTCCCTTTGGGGGCATGCAAGAAAGCGGTCTCGGCAGGGAAGGCGGCCGGGAAGGTATCGCCGAATACCTGGAAACCAAGCTTGGCGGATTATCCGTTTGATCAATCGGGGAGCGCCCCTCTCCGCGGCAATCGGTGGTGAAGGCGCTCGCTATGGCGGTTCCAGACTGAAATTCTTCAGATGCAGGTAAACCAAGGCGACATGCTGCAACACCCGCCAGAATATGGTTTCAAATTTAAAAAAGCTTAGGAGAATATGATGGCAGCCTCATCAGGACTGGAAATTACCGAACGCATCATCGATAAAGCCAAATCCCTGGGCGCCTGCATGGCCGGCGTCGCCAGCGTGGCGCTGCTCAAGCAGTCACCATCCCATCTGATTCATCCCAAGATGGGAGACAACACCGGTGTTGGTTCGCGAAAAACTGCGGATGGGATCAAACCTGGAGAAGTCAGATGGCCAGTCGCGGCCAAATCCGCCGTTGTCATCGCCGTTGAACACAGCGAAGCGGAGCCGGAGCTGGACTGGTGGTATGGAAAAAAGTCGCCCCCAGGCAACCGTATTTTGATGCGAATCAATAATACATTAGCGGAATGGGTGGCAGAAACCTTTCAGATTGCGACACACAAGCTGCCATACCACATCGAACAGGGGGGTATTTTCCTCAAGGACGCAGCGGTAATGGCAGGTCTGGGATGCATCGGAAAAAGCAACATCCTGGTCACACCGGAATTTGGCCCACGTGTCCGGCTGCGTGCCATGCTGCTGGAAACAGAGATCGCCCCCACCGGCCCCATCGATTTCGACCCCTGCGAAAACTGTGACCAATTCTGCAGGCAGGCTTGTCCCCAAAGGGCCTTCGATCAGCTTGTCTTCTCATCCGCAGAAATCGGATTCGAACAACTGCCGGGACGCAACGGCAGCTTCAGCAGGCCCACCTGCAATATACAGATGAAAAAGGACATCGACGCGGCTGATGAAGATACCGATCCGCAGAGCGGTGAAATGGAGAAGATTATCAAATATTGCCGTCGCTGCGAACTGGCCTGCCCGGTCGGACAGTGAATCCTGGGCAAGGATATACCCTGGTTGGCAAGAGCACTTTTCCCGTGGATAAGAAACAACGCATCACTTATGTATATAACTCATAGCTAAACAGGAGGAAAAAATTGAACCCAAAAGAGTGACCCAAACCATCCAATCCGCACCAATCGCCATTCAACAAGAAGGAGGAGAATAATGTCTACTGATAACAGAGGTATCTTGGGGCAATATGATGCCAAGCTTTTCTGGTCCACGCTCGTCGTATGTTCATTTATTACCGCCTTCGGTGTATTCAGCCCCGAAGCTTTTGGAAAGACCCTTTCAACAATGCAGGGTTGGATTTCGGTCAACTTCGGATGGTTTTTTATTCTGACCGTCGCCTCCTTTATCATCTACTTGATTTGGATTGCTGCGAGCAAATATGGAAATATTCCTCTCGGCAAGGACGGTGAAGAAAAAGAATACACCTTTTTTGAATGGATAGCGATGCTCTTCAGCTGCGGCATCGGTATCGGTTTTATCATGTGGGCCATCGCCGAACCGCTCTACCACCACGCTGGCCCACCCTACTTGGCAGACGTCGGGTCGCCAGCTGCCGCACCTACGGGAATGGCCATCAGCCTGCTGCATTGGGGCATCCATGGCTGGGCATGCTATGCCATCGCCGGTCTGGCCATCGGCTATACGACCTATCGCCTGGGCCGTCCGTTGACTGTAGCAAACTCGCTTTATGGCCTGCTGGGGGAAAACGTCAATGGCTTAATTGGCAAACTCGTTGATTTTCTGGCGGCCTTTGCCACCATCGCCGGGATAGCCACCTCGCTGGGCATGGGGCTGATGTCGATCCGATTCGGCATCAATCACCTGTTTGGCATTGAACTGGGAACAACCGGGCTGGTGGTGGTTATGCTCGGTCTCATCGCAGCGTATACCATTTCCGCAGCTTCCGGTCTGGACAGGGGCATTAAATACCTGAGTAAGACAAACATGTACCTGGCCTTTATCGTCCTCATCTTCTTTTTCCTGGCCGGGCCAACCCTTTTCCAATTGAACTTGATGGTTGACTCAACCGGCCGCTATTTTCAGGACTTTATTTTTATGTCCTTTTTTGCGGATTCCATGAAAACCGCCAGCGAAGGCAAATGGCTGGGGTGGTGGACCGTTTTTTATTGGGCCTGGTGGATCGCCTGGGGCCCCTTTGTGGGTGGTTTCGTGGCCAGGATATCGAAAGGCCGAACCATTCGCGAGTATGTCGTCGGCGTTGTGTTGGTACCTCTGGTGATCACCATCGTGTGGTTCAACGTAATCGGCGGGGCGGCGCTCCATGCGGAAATCAACGGCACGCTTGAAATGTACAAGGCTATCTCTGCGGATGTGGGATCGGGGATCTTTACCCTGCTAACGGCATACCCGATGGGAACCCTGATCAGCTGGGTGGTCTTTTTCAACCTGATCGTATTTCTCGTCACCTCAGCGGACTCATCTGCATTTTTTGTTGCCATGATTATTGGCAACGGCGATCTTAACCCGACTGTCGGACAGCGGTTGACCTGGGGATCTTTTATTGGTTCCATTGCGGTAGTGTTATTGATCACCGGTGGTCTAAAAGCGGTGCAGACCGCCTCGATTGTCGCGGCCCTGCCCTTTGCCTTCGTCATGATCGGCATGATGGTATCCTTGACAAAACTGTTGAGGCTTGAAGCACCGGGTGTTGTCCCCGCTGCCCAAGTGGCTGCTGAAACGGAAACATCCAAAACAGGAACCCTGGGCAGGATTCCAGCCGTTCAGCCGACTGAGTCTTAAACCCAACAGCAATTCTGTCGCGGGTGTGTGTTTGTGGCAGATCACCAATCTGGAATCATTCCCTATGGACGCTGGATCACAGGTCTTAGGGAATGATTTCGGTGGTTTTAGCGGCAGAGCGGGACGACGGTTCGGTTGTCCTGCAGATAAAAAGGTATCGTTCTTCGGGGAGTTCATTGAGCATGGGCAAATGGAACGCGTTGTATCTTGAAAAATTGAAAAGTGCTGAAGAAATTGTCGCACAGATTGGCCCACATTCGATCTGCGCCAGTACCTGCGCGCTTGGCGAGCCGGTTGGCCTATCCCAGGCACTGGCGGAGAGGGCTGAAGCAGAAAATTTACACGGTATTTCTCACCACTTGCTCTTGGTCTTGAAAGAACTAAAATACCTACAACCTGAAATGACCGATAAGATGAAGCACGTTGCCTGGTTCACCAGCGGACCTGCCCGAAAAGCCGTGCAAAACGGGTCGGCCGATTTCATGCCCTGTTTTTATAAGGATGCACCGATGTTATGGCAGGAATTCGTTGAGCCGGATGTGTTTTATGCCACGGTTTCTCCGATGGATAAACACGGCTGGTGTTCTTTCGGTGTTTCTGCCAGCGTGGCCAGAGCTGCGATGTCAAGAGCCAAAAAAGTATTTCTGGAAGTCAACAAGTTCATGCCTCGGACACATGGGACCGGGGTGGTACACATATCAGAAGTGAACGCCGTATTTGAGAATCACGTCCCATTAGTGGAACTGGGCGATATACCCATTACGAAAAAAGATGAACACATCGGCAACCTAATTGCTGAGCGTATCCCCGACGGAGCGACCATCCAATTCGGTATCGGCTCGATACCCAATGCGGTGGGTCAGGCGCTTCGCGGCAAAAAAGGATTGGGTATCCACAGTGAGATGTTTACGGAAGGGATGGTGGATCTGATTGAATGCGGAGCGGTTACCAACACGTCCAAAAATATCGATGCCAATAAATCAATCGTTTGTTTTGCCATCGGAAGCCGTCGTATGTATGATTTTATCGACGATAATCCCGGAATCGAATTCCGTTCCATCGATTATGTGAATGATCCTAACGTAATCGGGAAACATGACAACTTCATTTCGATTAATGCGACTATTGAGGTCGATTTGATCGGCCAGGCATGTTCGGAGTCTATTGGTACGCAGCAATTCAGCGGAACAGGCGGCCAGGTGGATTTCATCAGGGGCGCAGGGATGTCCAAGGGCGGAAAATCATTTCTCGCGATTCATTCCACAGCAAAAAATGATACGATCAGTAAGATTAAACCGGTGTTGACCGAAGGTGCGCATGTAAGCTGTTCGAAAAACGAGATTGATTATGTCGCAACGGAATATGGCGTAACCAGACTCAAAGGCAAAACCGCCAGCCAAAGAGCAAAAGCGTTGATCGGGATCGCTCATCCAAAATTTCGCGATGCGTTGACCGATGCGGCAAGAAAAATGAGGTTAGTCGCCTAAAGGCAACAAGGAGGATCGATCATGTATGACCGCATGCAAACGTTCACCCCGGAACAGATGACCCGGATTCACGATGCATCCATGGAACTGCTCTCCAGCGTCGGTGTGGCCTTCAATGAACCCGAAGCCTTGGAGATCTTCGCATCCAAGGGATTCAAGCTGGATGGAAAAACGGTTTTCATGACCGAGGCCCAGATACAAAAGGCGCTCGAGTCCGCTCCTTCGCGGTTCACGGTAACTGCCCGGAACCCGGAAAAAAGCGTTGCCGTGGGGGAGGACGATTTCGTTTTCGCGCCCGGCTACGGTGCGCCCTTCATCGCCCTGCCGGACGGCAGCCAGCGCGAAGCCACCATGACGGATTATGATAATTTCTGCAAACTGATCCAGACGTCCAAAACCATCGACATGAACGGCTTCATGATGGTGGAGCCCGGCGATGTGGCGCCGGAGACCGCCCACCTGGACATGATCTTTTCCAGTATCGTTTTGTGCGACAAGCCCTTCATGGGAAGCCCGGTATCCAAACAGGGCGCCCGGGACTGCATTGAGATGGCATCCATCGTATGGGGCGGCAAAAACAGGCTTGTC
>NZ_JBUOIV010000064.1:0-31004 GCF_055467485.1 Desulfosarcina sp.
AGCGCTGAAACCAGCAATGGCGCCATTGACGTGGAAGGTGTTGAGGGTGTGGTCTCACTTCAGACTTCAAATGGGGCGATTGATGCGGAAGTGCCAGCTATCGGGAATAACGGTTTGAGTGTACGTACCAATAATGGGAAGATCAAACTTCATCTTGCAACTGATCTAAATGCCGATATTGAAGCGAAAACCTCCAACAGCGATATCGAACTCGACGGAATTGAGGTAATCGCCAAAGAGATATCCAGAAACCAATTGCGCGGAAGAATTGGTGTTGGTGGCAAAAAGATCTCTTGCAGAACATCTAACGGTGCGATTGTTCTAAGCAACCTGAAATAAATAGAATATTTAGCACAAGGGATTGTGCGAGCTTCCCAATTTTGGGACAATAGGGACGGGGATGAAATTATGCATTTATATATAAAATTACTTCTAAGATATAAAGATAATGCCAAGACAAGCTTGAATTGGGAATTGCAAAAGACCACGTAAACCAGTCCACAGCTTAAAGAAAATTCCAAGTCTTTGCGGATCTGTTGACTCATGGTCAACGAATTTCAAATTCAGGAGTCATAACCTCATCCGGCATCTTTTTCCACAAATCGCCGCAAAAACGCGCACGAATCTGGTACCGGCCGGGTGACACATTCGACGGCAGACGCCAACGAAGCGAGGCCATTTGGCTGATATCGTTGAACGCATTGCACGCAGCGGTGGTCGGCGGCCCAGAATCGGGTTGAAAGGACACCGTGTCTTCATCATTCTTTGGGTTCTCAGTGGGGACCAGTGTAAAGTCCGATCGGACCATGATGGGAAAGGCCGTCATGCGTATAAAGCTCAGCGTCACCAACTCCCCAGAGCCATAAACATCGTAATCGGTTACCAGGCCGATCAACTTGTTGTCGTCGGACAAACCCGTGCCCACTCCTGAGCTTTTCTCGTCCCAAAACCGCGCCGGCCCCACATCCACGTGCACCGTCCTGCCGTGGTAGTATCCGGTACCGCCAAAGCCTATCGACCGCACGTATTCCCAGACGCGTTTTGACGAAACCCCTCCCAGTATGAAATCAGCGGCCATTCCGTATTGATGCAGGCTGGCCTTGGCCGCCAAGGCGCCCCCCTTACGCAGTTTGGTGTTGTATTCCGGGGGCCGGTATCCGGAAGTGATGGTGATCAAGCCACCCGGTCCCAGTCGGTCTTCCAGGTGATCCAAAAATTCGACCAATCGCAATGAAAGAACCTGTCGTGAGGGTTGGTATGGCGCGCCGAAGACCGCCGAGATCTTCTTGTAGGCGTCAGAATTATATTGACCGTGCCCTTCACGATAGAGCCCGCTGAACGCCTTGCCGTTCTTCTTGCTCACCAGGTGGATGTAACCGTCCCCGCTGTAGAAGAACCGGTTCATCACCGTTTGGTCTGCCGGTGCCGTATGAACCAGCAGCCCGATGAACAGGGACGTTAAAAATAGAGTTTTACATTCAGAAAAAGTCATGCACGTTTTGCCTCACAGCCTTGTTATCCGAAATTTTTTTAAATCGGCCAAACCCGGCCACTGCGGTAATCTTGGCCCTGGCCCTTCGATTCTCACCAGCGGTATATTTCGATTTGATAGTGAGTTGATCTTCGCCCACAAGGTAATGTCTCCCCAATATTGCGGTGGCGTATCGGCAGATGCAACGGCCTTGAAAATCTCGCCCGGTGTTTCGCATCCGCTGCGAATTGCCGCTAGCGCCAACGATTCAAGCCGCCCCAGTCCGGTCACTTCGTCCGGCTGTTCCTGAAGCCAGCGGGTAACAGCGGCGGGTATCCAAGGCAACGGCGCGTCGACCCGGCTGGCCAGCTCGGAAAAACGCTCTACGTCCTGACGGGCAAAGGAGAGGTCGACAATCTCTGCAAATCGAAACTGGGCATCCGTTACCCATCGACGCTGGTCATACACCGATGCCAGCTCAAAAGGCTGGAGTTGACCTATCCCGTTATACGGCGCAATGCCGGGAAACGCGTCGACACAGAGAAGCTCAACCTGTTTAATGTTGCCAAGGGCCATGCAAGCAAGCAGATGAACGAGCATCGACTGGTCGAAAAGACATGCATCGAACCACAGAATAATTTGCCTGTATTGATTTGCGTCAGCGAGCGTCCGATACTGGGTCCTCAAGGTTTCCAGGATGAAATCCTTTTTCAGGCCGCCACCGGTTGTCTGTTCAAGAAACAGCGCCCGGTCCTCGAGCGTTTTTTCGTCGGGCCATCCCGGTTTCCGCGGGCCATCGTACAATATGTCATGCCACACCAATACCTCGCCGGGTATGCCGGATTTTACGAGGTTGTCACCGGCAATATCCCCACTGGTTATGTTGAGTGTCCCGTTATTAGATTCATCCACCACTCCATCCATCCTAACGCCTAAACCGGCAAATCCTTCATCAGGATAGTTCCTTCAAAAATAGCCTGATAGTCCATGAGGACATTATAAAAAGGATCAACATCCTGAAATGTTAAATGTATGCTGCGCTTTTTGGCCGCTGCCTGCCTTGCCATGGTCCTGGCCCAAATTCTTGAGGTATATCCCACAGCAACGGTAATGTAATACGCTGAATCAAGAAAGAAAGGCAAGGTTCTGGTCCGTGACCTATCCCGATGAGAGGGGGATGGCGCTGTTTGCCTTCGGTAGGCCAGAATTCCTGCTTTTTCTTCAGAGAAAAAGCAACCGTCTGAATCCCAACGGGTTAGACGCAATCGAATTTGCGGCATTCTCGGACAGCGCCCAGTCCGTTAGGCTGATTGGCCTGCAGGTCACCATGAGTGACAGCCTTGACCGTTAACCGCAAACCGCATTTTAAGGCGGCCTGGGGTAAACGTCCCCGCAACAAACCCACAAAAAAATTGAAAATTGCATTGATTTTGCATTACGTTCAATGATTTACAGGTTGACAGCAGGCAATTGCAGTTGAAATGCGGGTTGCATGCAAGGCATTACAGATGACCATACGTGGGGTGACACCTTCTGTATACAGCGTCATCTCCAAATCGTGAACCGAAACGAATGCGGCATATGCTGAAAAAGATTCTCACCGCGCCATCCATCCAGATCGTACTGATGACCGCGCTCGTTCTGGCCTGCATGGTGTCGCCAGTCGATCCCTGGGCCTATTTTGAAAACAGGAACTATGATTTCTGGGTTGAGCGGCTTCGCCAGGCGGAGGAACTGCCCATCGCCATTGTGGCCATCGATGAACCAAGCCTAAGGCAATTCGGCGACTGGCCCTGGCCGCGCTCGCGGATTGCCGACCTGGTGGACCTGATATCGGACAACGGCGCCAACGCCCTGGGCGTCTGCATCCTCTTCACCCAACCGGACGAGAACCTCGGGCTGCTGGAAATCAGGCGGCTCAAGGCCCTGATCAGCGATTCGCAATGGAAAGGGGCCGGAGCGTCTGCAGAGCTATTCGGTGGTTTGCTCAGCGAGGCCGAAGCCCGGTTGGACCAGGATGACCGACTGATTGCCGTCATACGTCAGGGCAAAAACGTGGTGCTGCCGATACACGGCAGCCTGGCCCAGTCAACCGGAGATGACAGCGCCGGTCCATCGGGAGCGGTGATCATCAACTCCCTGAATGCCACGGTGTTGCCAACGGACAGCACCGATACGCCGTCGGTGGTGGCCAGGGCCATCGGCGCCGGATTGCAGGCGCCCTTGTCGGTTGATGGAGTCTTGGAACCGTTCGAGGCCCTGGCAGGCAAGGCCGGTGCAATGGGACACATGAACCTGCCGGCGGATCCCGACGGCAGGGTTCGACGCGTGCCCCTGCTCGTCGAGTACCACGGGCGCCTGATCCCCGCGCTGCCATTCCAGCTGGCGCTCAAGCACGTCGGTGCGCGGTTGAAGGATACTTCGGTAAAAGTAGATTTTTTCGGGCAGCCGCACCTTCTCATCGACCACCTCGACTTGCCCACCGACAGCCTTTACCGGATGTTGCTGAATTACGACCATGGATGGACCCGGCAAAGATGGTTCTCCTGTTCCGAGATAATCAACGGCAAGATCGATCCGGCTGTTTTCAAGGATCAAATCGTGCTGATCGGGGTAACCGCTGAACCGGCGGCACCATCCTATCCGGTGGGACTGCACGACCGGGCGTCGGATGTCGAGATCATGGCCAACGCACTGGCCGGAATACTGGCCAGCGACCGGCTTTCGCGGCCGTCATGGGCCAATATGTTGGAGTTCGGGGTCGTTCTCTATTTCGCTTTTTTTCTGGTCGTCGTGATTCCCCGTATAGCTACCAGGGTCGGCGCCACCATCCTTGTATCCTTTTTGGCGACGTGGTATGCCGCGGCCGTCGGCCTGTTGCTGGGGTATGGCTATAAGGTCGAGGTGCTGGCTCCGGTGGTTCTGGCCGCGGGGGGATTTGTCCTGCTTCAGTTTACGCTCGCTTCCAGCCGGCTTAGGGCAGACAAGATCGACGCCTGCAAAACATTGGGGCTGTCGTACCAGGGTCAGGGGATGCTTGACATGGCCTACGAAAAGTTTGTGCAATGCCCCGTTCAGGATCGGACAGTCAAAAATCTGCTGTACAATCTGGCGCTGGATTTCGAACGCAAACGCATGTTCAACAGGGCACTGGACATCTACCGGCATATCCGAACGGCCGGTGCCTTCAAGGATGTCGACAAGCGCAGCAGCCGGCTCAGCGAACTGGACACCACGATGGTGGCCGGCGGCAGAGGTGACACGCCGTTGAGGATCGGGGACGACAGCGCCAAACCGACGTTCGGGCGTTATGAAATTCTCAGGGAAATCGGCCGGGGGGCCATGGGCACCGTCTATCTGGCCCGAGATCCCAAGATCAACCGGGACGTGGCCATCAAGACACTGGCGTATGCAGAGGTCGATCCAGTGGAACTGGGCGAAGTCAAGATGCGCTTTTCCCGTGAAGCCGAGGCGGCCGGCAAACTGTCCCACCCCAACATCGTTTCCATTTACGATGTCGGCGAAGAGCATGACATGGCCTACATCGCCATGGAACTGCTCAGCGGAGAGACCCTGACGCGCTATTGTCAGAAAGACAATTTGCTGCCGATTCCCCGGGCATTGGCCGTCATCGCTGACGTCACGGCCGCTTTGGACTACGCCCACAACCAGGGTGTGGTGCACCGCGATATCAAGCCGGCCAACATCATGCTGCTCGCAGACGGCCGCGTCAAAGTTACCGACTTCAGCATCGCCCAGGTCGTCGATGCATCCCAGACACGCACCGGAACGATTCTGGGAACACCGAGTTACATGTCTCCGGAGCAGGTGAACGGAAAGCGCATCGATGGTCGCTCAGACCTTTTTTCCCTGGGAATCGTTGCATACGAATTGTTCACCGGAACCAGACCCTTCAAGGGCGATTCGATGTCCGCCATACTATACGCGATTTCACATAACGCCCATGCGCCCCTGGCCCGGGTTGCTTCAGAGATACCGGCATGCGTGAAGTCGATTGTCAACCGAATGCTGGCCAAGCAAATGACCAAACGGTTTGCCACCGCCCAGAAGGCATTGCAGGAGATCAACGCTTGCCTGGACCGGCTGAGATAACCAAAAAGGAGAAGATACATGGCGATGCTCGTTCTTACCCACGAAGGCTTGACCATCAAGAGAATCCCCCTTGACAAGGCCGAGATGCGGATCGGCCGGAAAACCGATTCCGATATTTTCATCGATGACATGCTGGCCAGCCAGGTTCATGCAAAAATAGAAACGATCGAGAACAAGGATGAAGCCGGCGGGGCGGAATATTTCATCGAGGACCTGAAAAGCACGAACCATTCCTACGTCAACGGTGCCCTCATCGATCGGAAGAAACTGGCGCACAACGATGTGATCCGTATCGGCAAACATACGTTCAAATTCATCGACGACTCCGGCGAAAAGGCGGATAAAACGACAAAACTGCGCAAAAGCTGGATCCCCGGTGTATACTTCACGGAAGAATGAAGGGCCCGCCGTTAACCGAAACAGGAAGACAGCGGTTTGCGGTCTCCCTGCCCGCCATGCAAGCCATTTTATCTTCTCATCCGTACCTGCAAGGCTGATGGTTGGCGCCTGGGTTGCCTGACAATCAGACGTGTACGACCGTCACTTTTTCTGTTAACCGTTGCCATGAGCGCCTGGTGAAAAGGGGGTAGGAATGAATTCGGTCAACCGGTTTCGCTTCAGAAACACGATGCTCATTGCCAATGTGATCTCCAACATTGTCGGCGTGACGGTCGTTTTCTACCTGTTCAGCCGCACGGGTACCCTGCACAGCGATTCACGAAACAGTCTGTTCGCCACCATCGACCTGGTTTTTATCCCGCTCAGCTTTATCATTCCCATTGCCATCACCCTGATTTACGAACGTCCCATCCGACGCTATCTGGAACGTCGTCACAGCGGTCTCGCGACGTCCGGCGTTTTCACTGATCAGGTCCACCAGAGATTGCTCAATGAACCGTTTTTTTTAATGGCGCTGAATGCGCTTGTCTGGATTTGCGCCGCCGTCACCTATTCGCTCTACTTTTGGAGATTGGGATTGAGCCGAAAGGCTATCATTGGGGCCCTCTCGCTGAATTTGCAGGTTGGGCTGGTCTCCGTAACCGTGGCCTTCTTTGTGATCGAATTCTTCCTGCAGCGCCGTCTGGCACCTTATTTCTTCCCCCACGGCGGTATGTCGGCTGTCCCGAAAACCATCCGCATCCGCATTCGGACCCGTTTGATCGCCTTTCTTGCCGCCACCAACCTGATTCCCATGTTTACCCTGGCACGGGGGAGCTGGGGCATTGCCCAAACGGTTGCCGATACCGGCCAGGCGCTGTCGGCGATGCAGACCATGATTTTCAGCCATGCAGCCATTTTTGCCTGGGTGGGAATCTGGCTTGCCTTTCTGGTCAGCAGCAATTTGACGCGCCCGCTGGCAGACATCACTTCCGCGCTTAAACGAATCAGCGACGGACATTTTGACGACCGGGTAAGCGTGACATCCAACGATGAGTTGGGCTACGTCGGGGATGCGGTCAATGAGATGGCCGCCGGACTCAAGGAAAGGGAGTTCATCAAGGAAACCTTCGGCAAGTATGTTTCCAAAGAGGTCCGCGACGAAGTGCTTTCGCGCAAGATCCCCTTGGATGGTGAGGTCCGTGAGGTGTCGGTACTGTTTGCCGACCTGCGCAATTTCACGCCCCTCGTCGAACGCACGACGCCCCAGCGGGTGGTCAGAATCATCAACCGGTATTTCGAGGTGATGGAGACCGCCATCCGCGGCCAGGGCGGCTTGGTCCTGCAATATATCGGCGACGAGATCGAAGCAGTGTTCGGAGCGCCGATTCCGCTTTCGGATCACGCCACCCAAGCCATGCTCGCGGCAATCAACATGAACGATGGGCTGGCAGCGGTGAACCAGGTCTTTGCCGATCGAGGGTATCCAGCGCTTCAACACGGTATCGGGATCCACTCGGGAAATGTGGTGGCGGCCACCATCGGCAGCCCCTCCCGCCTATCGTATGCCCTGGTCGGTGACACGGTCAACGTCGCTTCACGCCTCCAAAATGCCAACAAAAAACATGGCACCAGCATCATCGTCAGTGTCGACACCCACCGCCGCTTCTCCAGGAATTTTCCTGTGCGCAGGCTGCCGACAACTATCCTGAAAGGAAAAACCGAGCCGCTGGAACTGTACGGTCTATAACCGTTTTTTATTTGACAGCAACCCGGGACCCATTTAGCATTGAAGGACAAGCCCTGTTCCTCGGCTTGTTCTGGCCGCCGCTGTCGATGCGGGCGTTTGCGGTACGTTGTTGGATCTGCAGCACCTGCCCCTTCTTCGTTTTCATTGATTTTGTCTATTCAGTTTTTGCCTGCGTCCGTTTGATGGGCCCGATACCGCTTCCGGTGTGCGGCCGACCCATAACCCTTTTCAACAGGAAAGGAGGGCGCCATGGCAACGTTTAACATTCTACTGCCCTACAATTACTCCCCCAACGATCATAAGGCCATTCGGTTTGCCATCGATGCATTTGCAGGGCGAAAAGAGACCCGTGTCACGGTCTTTCATGCATACACCCCCCTGCCGACCATCGATGTGACGGCCAGTCCGGAGAATCGCAAGATGAGAAGCGGCATGACCTATCTGGCAGCGGAGCTCAAGGAAAAGGAGGAGGCCTTGAAGGTGGTGGGAGACATGCTGGTGGCGCGTGGATTCGATCGCGACGCCGTCACCTGCGTGTTCAAGAGGCGGGTCAAAAGCGCGGCCGAAGAGATCGTGGACAAGGTTGCCGGCTGCAATGTATTGTTGCTGAGCCGGGGTGCGGGCAAAGTCACCCATTTTTTCACCCGGAGCATATACGCCCGCGTGGTGACCGCCCTTCGCGGTGTCACCATCTGCGTTGCCACCTGAAAGGAGGAGGACATGGCATCTGAAAACAGGATCAACATCGACATCTTCAAGGCCGTGACACGGTCGATCGCCCACAGCGAAGACCTGGACGTGATGACCAACCACCTGGCCCAACTGCTCACCGCCAGCCTCGACATCAAGGGATGCGCGATTTTCGTGCTCAATGCGGTCACCGAGGAACTGGAGATTCTGGCCAGCTTCGGCCTATCCGCCAAATACCTGACCAAAGGGCCGCTGAACACGCCCAAAAGCATCAACGAAACCTTTCAGGGCAACCCGGTGGTGATTTCCGACATCAGCAAGAAGAACAAGAGCCTGCAATACCCGGAGGAGGCACGCAAGGAGGGCATCGCCGCCATCGTTTCCCTGCCCATCGTCCACCTCGGCGAAGTGGTCGGGGTGCTTCGGTTGTACCATTACGAACCGTGGAAAGTGTCGGAGCAGGATCTGGAGTCGCTGCAGATTTTGGCGGACGTTATCGGCCTGGCGATGACCTATGCACGGTTTCATAACACGGTCCACGCCATCGCCGAGGTACTGGGACACACCTTCCAGGTGGAACTGACGCCAAAGCTGGGGAGACACTGAAGTCTGAGGACTGAAGCCGGATGTCAGAGCACGGAGGACCGATGCCAGAGAATCGAGTCTGGCTGTCGGCCCTACGGTATCCGGATCACGTTCTCAGTCCTCCGACCGCTGTCTTCTGACCTCCGACCTATAGCTTCCCCAGTCCCTTGAGCACCTTTTCGGGCGTGATGGGCAGGTCTTTGCACCGGTAACCCGTGGCGTGAAACACCGCCTCGGCAATGGCTGGTGCAGTGGGAGAGGCCAGCCCCTCGCCGGCTTCCTTGGCGCCCATGGGACCTTCGGGTTCGAAGGTGTCGATGCATACCGATTCGCCTGGGGGCATGTCCGCGGCGTTGGGCATTTTATAGTCCAGGAAGGTCGTATTCAATGTTTTGCCGCCGTCCATGACGAACTGCTCGGACAGGGCGTAACCCAGCCCCATCTGTATCGATCCCTCCAACTGGCCCTCCACGGCCATGGGGTTGAGCACCGTGCCGCAGTCATGGGCGGTCCACATTTTCTCCACCTGGATCTGGCCGGTGTCGGTGTCCACAGCGACCTCGGCCACCTGGGCGCCGAAGCTGAAGGCCGGACTCACCAGCCCCTTGCCCCGCGGGGTGTAGGATCCCCTGGCCACCAGCGGGTCACCTCGCCGGGTCTTCTGGACAAAGGCCACTGCCTCGCCGAAGGTCATGCCCCGGTCCGGCTTGCCCGCTGCATAGACCCGCCCGTCGGCAAACTCGATGTCGAAGATCACGTTGAGGTTGAACCGGGCCGAGACGACGCCGGCCAGCTGCTCTTTGATTTTATTGGCCGCGTCCAGGACCGCGTTGCCGGCCATGAGGGTCACCCGGCTGCCCCAGGTGCCCAGGTCGGCCTGGGGCGTCATGGCCGTGTCGGCGGTGGTGAGCCGGATATCTTCCATCCGCAGCCCCAGGGTTTCGGCGAGAATCTGCTTGAGCACCGTGTCCGACCCCTGGCCGATGTCCGATGCCATGCTGAGCAGATGGACGGTGCCGTCATCGAATGCGCGCACTTCCGCGGCCGAAAAGGGATACTGGGTGTTGAACCAGTTGAAGACGCCGCCGGAGATGAAGCTGTAGCAGCCGATGCCCACGCCCCGGCCTGTTTTCAGGTTTTTGCGCTTGCGGGACCAGCCACTGATGCGGCGCACTTCCTTCAGGGACTCCACGAATCCGCAGGAACTGATCGTGGCCACGCCGGGCAGTTCGTCTCCGGTAACCATGGCGTTTTTCAAGCGGATCTGGATGGGGTCGATACCGAGTTCCTCGGCGGCCATGTTCATCTGGGTTTCGGCGGCAAACAAGGTTTGGGGGGCGCCGAAACCGCGCATGGCGCTGGCCGGCGGCTTGTTGGTGTAGACGTGCTCGCCCAGGTAGCGGTAGCTGGGATAGCGGTAGAGCATGGCCCCGAAGTTACCCGAAAGAAAGGTGGCTGTGGGGCCCATGGCGTTGTATGCCCCGCCGTCCAGGTAGATGTGCAGGTCCTTGGCCACCAGCGTGCCGTCGTTTTTAAAGCCCACCTTGGAGCGGATCGTCATGGGGTGGCGCCGGCGCCCGAAGGCCAGCTCCTCTTCCCGGGTGAGGGTGAACTTAACCGGCCGGCCGGTCTGCCGGGCCATGAAGGCAGCGCAGAATTCCCAGGGGCGCAGTTCCATCTTGCCGCCGAACCCGCCACCCACTGCAGGCTTGATCACGCGGATGTCGTTTTCGCGCATGTTCAGAGTGGATGCCAACAGGCATTGCACGATGTAGGGGGTCTGGGTGGAGGTCCACAAGGTGATGCGGCCGTCCAGGTCGCTCTGGGCCACGCAGGCGCAGGGCTCCATGTAGGCGTGGCTGACGGCATGCACGGTGAAGGTGTCCTCGCGCACATAATCCGACGCGGCAAATCCCGCCTCGACGTCGCCGTAGGCGATCTTGCGGTCGATGCTGATGTTGGTCGGCGACGTGTCGTGGACCACCGGCGCGCCTTTGGCCGTTGAGGAGGTCACATCGAAGACGCCGGGAAGTTCTTCGTACTCCACCTTGATCTGTTCGACGGCGGCTTCGGCGGTCTCCCGGTCCACGGCCGCCACGGCGGCCACCTCGTCGCCGATGAAGCGCACCTTGTCCATGGCCAATGCGTACTCGTCCTGGGTGCCGGGGAAAAGACGCCAGTTGCCGTAGGTGACCCGGGGGATGTCCTGCCCGGTGATGACGCAATGAACACCGGGCATGGCTGCCGCCCGGCGGGTGTCGATGCTCCGGATGCGGGCGTGGGGCAGCGGGCTTCTGAGCAGTTTGCCGTAAAGCATCCCGGGTAGCTTGATATCGTCGGCATAGATTGCCTGGCCGGTGGCTTTGGCCCGACCGTCGGTTCGGGGAATGTCCTTGCCGATGATGCTGTGCGCGTTCATGGGAAATCCTTTGTTGATGAGGTGAGTGTCGTCTAACGGACAATACGCCCGGTTCTGGCTTTACTGCCTGCGCAGGGCCATTTTCCGGGCGTCGGTGAGGGCGCGGATGGTCAGCACCGAGACCATCTTCCAGCGATAGGGGGCGCTGGCGCGCACGTCGGTGATGGGCGATGTCTCCTCCGATGCCTGTTGGGCGGCCCGGCGAATCAGGGCGTCGGTCATCCGTTTGCCGATCAGCATCCTTTCCGCCGCCCGGGTGCGCATGGGCACCGGGGCGCAGGCGCCGACGATGATTCTCACGTCCGTGCAGCGATCTTCTTTGAGAACGACCATGGTGCCCACACCAACTGCCGAGCAGTCCAGCTTTCCCCGCTGGGAGAGGCTGTGGTAGGCCGTACCGGACCCGGCAGGGGGAGGCGGCACGCGGACGGCGGTGACGATTTCACCGATCTCGAGCGCGGTGACGCCCGGTCCCCGGAAGAATTGGTCCAGGGGCATGTTCCGGCTGCCCGAGGGGCCGGCGATGTCCACCGTCGCTCCCATGGCCATCAGGGTCGGGGCATTGTCCGCCGACGGTGAGGCGTTGCACAGGTTGCCCACCACGGTGCCCATGTTGCGCACTTGCACGTTGGCCGTGGCACCGGCCGCCTCGGCCACAGTGGGATAGTGCCGGCGGATACCTTTATGGGCGGCGACATCCGCCAGCAGGGCGGTGGCACCGATGGTCAACCCGTTTTTCTTGTCGACGGTGATGGCATCCAGACCCGGGATGCGCTTGAGGCTCACGATCTGTTTGGGAAACAGCATCCGATGGCGAATCTTGACGATCAGGTCGGTGCCGCCGGCCATGATCCGGGTATCCCTGCCGCCGTTGACGAGCGCGGCCACCGCCTCGTCCACGGTCGTCGGGGCGACATAATCGAACAGGGCTGCTGGCATGGCCGTTACCTCCTGGTTTTGGATGGGGGATCCATGCGCCGACCGGCCTCGGCGATGGCATCCACGATTTTGTTGTAGCCCGTGCAGCGGCAGAGGTTGCCGGAGATGGCCGATCGGATCTGGGCGTCGCTGGGGTGCGGGTTGGTCTCGAGCAGGTGCAGGGCGGAGAGCTCCATGCCGGGGGTGCAGAATCCGCACTGGATGGCCCCCTTCTCGATGAAGGCTTCCTGGATGGGGTGCAGCGTTTCGCCGGAGGGCGCCAGCCCTTCCACGGTGAGGATCTGTCTGCCATCCATCTCCAGGGCCAGGGTCAGGCAGGAACTGACGCTTTTGCCATCCACGATTACCGTGCAGGCGCCGCAGTCTCCCGACCCGCAACCCAATTTGGTCCCCGTCAGGTTCAGGTCCTCGCGCAGTACCTCGTTGAGGGTGCGCCAGGGTTCCACGGCCAGGTTGTAGGTGTCGCCGTTGACGGTCAGGCTGATGTCATGTTTCATGGGTGACTCCGGAAATAAAATTGGGAATGCTGGAATTATGGAATTAAACCCTCCCCGCGGCTTGCCGCAGGGAGAGTTCACCGTAAGGATATAAAGCCGATTTTCTTTTCGCTCGCCAACCCCGCTGCAAGCAGCGGGCAATGGGCTCGCTTTCGCGGTTCAGGAATTGTCGATCATCAAGGGATAGCGCCGGCAGCAATCGGGATCTCAATCCCTAATTCCAAAATGCCCAATTCCAGAATGCGGGTTATTGAAGCTATATCATAGCTGTTATGTATTTCGTCAAGGCTTAAACCACGATCATCGCACACGGCCTGTTTTTTTCGATCCCTCGCTCGAAACGATGGGCCCAAGCGGATGTGCACCGGGTCTCCGCGTTCCGTTGCAGTGAGAACGCGTCTTCCGGCAGCGCGACGGGTTGATGGTCAAGAATTGCCATCCGCAACAGTTTAATTGGGCCTTTTCCGGGAATGTTACCCATCGACGACCCGCATGCGATCGGCCAATACGAGCGTAATCCATCCCACCGCTTTCCCCGACACCAACGATGCTGTCGCTTGACAGGGCTGCACTGCGTTTTTACCCTTATCGAAGTGCCACGTTCAGAACGGCCCATTTCGGCCAGTATCCGCGTTGGTCGCGTTGAACAGCGACGCAAACAGCCAGGCTTGAGGACAACTCGGAATCGGTGGATTGTTGCAAACGGAAAGGAAAACATGGCATCGGAAAAAAAAACAATACGCGCCTTAGGGCTCTGTTCCGGCGGGCTGGACAGCATCTTGAGCGCGCTGGTGCTTCGTAAACAGGGGATTGAGGTGCATTGGGTCAGCTTCGAGACCCCCTTTTTTTCGTCGGCAAAGGCCAGGAAAGCCTCGACGCACACCGGCATTCCGCTCATGGTGCGTAAAATTACTGCGCTATACATGGAGATGATGCGGTCGCCGTCGGTCAAATACGGCAAGAACATGAATCCGTGCATGGACTGCCACACGCTGATGTTCCGCCTGGCCGGCGAGATCATGACCGAGCAGGGCTTCGATTTTCTCTTTTCCGGCGAAGTGCTGGGACAGCGACCCATGAGTCAGACCCGCACCTCCCTGCGTTATGTGGAAAAGCACTCCGGATATGAAGGGGTCATTGTCAGGCCCCTATCCGCAAAAAATCTGCCTGAGACCCTACCGGAAAAAGAAGGGCTGGTGGACCGGGAACAGCTGCTGGATATTTCCGGCCGATCCCGGAAGCCGCAGTTGCAGCTGGCTGAAAAATTGGGGGTGACCGATTTTCCGGCCCCGGCCGGCGGGTGCCTGCTGACGGACAAGATTTTCAGCCGGCGGCTCAAGGATCTGTTCGACCACCAAGCCACCTATCCGGAAAAGGACCTCGACCTGCTCAAATTCGGCCGCCACCTGCGCCTGGATTCGAAGACCAAAATCGTGGTCGGCCGTACTCACCAGGACAACGAGCAAATCAACCGCTGCATCGATCCGGAAACGGACACGGTGTTGAAGGTGAACGATTTCCCCGGCCCGCTGGTGGTGATTCCCGGCGGCGGCAGTGAGCCGATGGTGATGCTGGCCGCCGGCATCTGTGCCGGCTACAGCAAGGCGCCGGATCATGCACCGGTGATGGTGAACGTGAATCTGGGCGGGCATCGCCGGCAAGTGACGGTCTTGGGAATCCCGCCTGCAGGCAATAAAAAATTTTTAATATAGGTAAATACGGAAGACAGACGTCTGAGGACTGAAAAGGCCAAACACGTCCAAGACCAAATGCGGTCAGCCGTTCTCGGAGATCAGTCTTCCGTTTTCAGCGTTCGGCCCCTTGTCTTCAGATTTGCCCTCAGTTGACCGCAGGCCGCGCCGATGTCCTGGCCCTTGCTGTGGCGAACCATCACCGTGTAATGATGCCCGGCCAGCAATTCCTGGAACTGGCTGATCCGTGACGGGTCCGGGCGCCTGAAATCGCTGCCGGGGTGCTCGTTGAAAGGGATCAGGTTGATCTTGGCCTTGATGGGGCGCAGCAGCTTCACCAGTCGTTCGGCGTCGGCCATACTGTCGTTGACGTCTTTCATCAGGATGTATTCGAATGTGATCTTTCGGCGGGGCGGCAGGGGATACCGTCGGCAGGCCGCCATCAGGTCGGCGATGGGGTACTTGCGGTTGATGGGCATCAGCCAACTGCGGGTGTCGTCGTCGGTGGCGTTGAGGGAGACGGCCAGGTTCACCTGGGTATCGCGTCCCAGGTCAGCCATTTCCGGGACCAGGCCCGCAGTGGACACGGTGACCCGCCTGTTGGAGATCTTGAGGCCCCAATCCCCGTTGGTAATGGTCTCTAAGGCCTGGACCACATTTTCGTAGTTGGCCAGCGGCTCTCCCATACCCATGAAGACGATGTTGGTCAGGGGCATCCCGCCTTGGTCATTCACCTGGTGGAGGACATCGCGCACCTGGGAGACGATTTCACCGGTGGACAGGTTGCGTGCAAATCCTCCCTTGGCCGTCATGCAGAACCGGCACCCGTGCCTGCAACCCACCTGGCTTGAGATGCACAGGGTGAAATGGTCCTTTTCGGGGATGATCACCGTTTCGATATGAAGGCCGTCACGGAGCCTGAACAGCAGCTTGCGGGACCCGTCCTGTGAGACCGCCTCGCTTTCAACCTGCAGGCGGGGATTGACGAAAGCCGCTTCCAGGTCCGCCCGCAGCGGTTTGGCGATGTCGGTCATGTCGTCAAACCGATCGGCCTGGCGCAGGTACACCCACCGCAAAATCTGGTCGGTGCGAAAGGAGCGCCTGCCCCGATCCTTCAGCCAACCGGCCAACTGCTGCCGGGAAAGGTCCTTGATATCGATTTTACTTGATTCTGCGGCCATGATGTGGGATCCACGTGCCGGGCCTGTCTTGCCGGTCCGGAGTTGTCAGGGGTTGTCTGGTCGTGCAGGGTGCTCGTATCTGCCGTGCACGTCGATAATTCAAGCATACGAGGCCTTTTGGCCTTTTTTTATATCTTGACATACCATTTAAAAAAATCTACTTTCAAGGTTTTAGTTGATACACCGGTAAAGGGTCATGTTCGATACGCTCAGCGATAAGCTAAATTCGGTCTTCAAGCAGCTCAAGGGGCAGGGCAAGCTTTCTGAAAAGAACATTGCCGACGGTCTGCGTGCGGTGCGTATGGCGCTTTTAGAGGCCGATGTCCACTACCAGGTGGTCAAGCAACTGGTGGCCGACATCAAGGCACGCGCGCTTGGCAAGGAGGTGATGGGCAGCCTTACCCCCGGCCAGCAGGTGGTGAAGATCGTCAATGAGTCGCTCACCCAGCTCATGGGAGAAACCCATCAGGGGCTGAACCTGGCCGGTGAAAAACCGGTTGCGGTGATGCTGGTGGGCCTTCAGGGTTCGGGCAAGACCACCACGGCAGGGAAACTGTCGGTGATGTTGCGCAAAACCGGAAAACAACCCTACCTGGTGCCGGCGGACGTATACCGACCTGCTGCCATTGACCAGTTGAAAAAGCTGGGCGGCCAGTTGGGCGTGCCGGTTTTCGATTCCACACCGGACATGGATCCGGTGAAGATCTGCCAGGATGCCCGGGTGGCGGCCCAAAAGGCGGGTTGCGACACCCTTTTGCTGGACACCGCCGGACGGCTTCATATCGATGAAACGCTGATGGATGAGCTGGCGCGCATTCGCACCGCGCTAAAGCCCACGGACATCCTGCTGGTGGCCGACGCCATGACCGGCCAGGATGCAGTCAACATCGCCAAGTCCTTTGATGAGCGCCTGGATATCGGCGGTGTGGTGCTCACAAAAATGGACGGTGACGCCAGGGGCGGCGCCGCCCTTTCCATCCGGTCGATCACCGGCAAGCCCATCAAGTTCATCGGCATGGGTGAAAAGCTCAGCGACCTGGAAGCCTTTCATCCGGATCGCATGGCCTCACGGATTCTCGGTATGGGTGACGTCCTTACCATGATCGAGAAGGCCCAGGAGGTCGTGGACGAAAAGAAAGCCGCCGAACTGGAAAAGAAACTGCGAAAAAACCAGTTCACCCTGGAGGATTTCCGTGACCAGATGCGCCAGATTCGTAAAATGGGGTCCTTGACGGATATCCTTGGCATGATTCCAGGCATGGGCAAGATCAAGCAGATGAAAAACCTGCAGGTGGACGAAAAGGAGCTGGTCCACATCGAAGCGATCATCAATTCCATGACCCCCCATGAAAGGAATCAATACGGAATTATCAACGGCAGCCGCCGGAAGCGGATCGCCGCCGGAAGCGGAACACGGGTTCAGGATGTGAACCGCCTGCTTAAAAATTATGCGCAGGTGATGAAAATGATGAAGAAAATCAATAAAGGCGGTATGCGCGGATTGGGCCGCGGCATGCTGCCCTTCTAAAGGAGAACAACAATGGCAGTAAAAATCAGACTGGCCCGGCATGGGGCGAAAAAGAGACCCTTTTACCGGATCGTTGCCGCTGACAGTGACAGCCCCAGGGACGGTCGTTTTCTGGAAAAACTCGGTACCTACAATCCCCTGCAGGATCCGGCACAGGTGATTCTGGATGCGGACCGGGTCAAATACTGGATCGGCCAGGGCGCGACGCCCAGCGATACGGTCAAGACGATCCTGAAACGTGAAGGTGTTATCGCCACTGCGGAATAACGGATTGCGCCGAACCTGGTTCTCAGCCGCAGCAAAGGAGATGGAGCTATGAAAGAGCTGATCAAGTTCATTGCGCAGGAACTGGTGGATTTTCCCGAACAGGTTTCCGTTGAGGAGATCGAGGGCAACCAGACATCCGTCCTTGAATTGAAAGTCGCCAAAGCGGATTTGGGTAAGGTGATCGGCAAGCAGGGCCGGACCGCACGGGCCATGCGCACCCTGTTGAGTGCGGCGTCCGCCAAAATAAAAAAACGTACTGTTCTTGAAATCATCGAGTAGCCTCAATAGCAGGGACGACCTGGTCCTGGTGGGTCGGGTCGTCGGCGTTCACGGCATTCGGGGCAGCCTCAAGGTGAGCTCCTATGCCGAATCCCTCTCCGTTTATCAAGCGAAAGAGGGGCTCTTGGCCGCGCTTCCCGACGGCTCGGTGCGGAAGATGACCGTTTTGCAGGTGCAGCCCCACGGCCGGGTGTTACTGATGACGCTCGAAGGAGTGGCCGAACGCAGTCAGGGCGAAAGCCTGATCGGCTCGGAACTGTTCGTGGACAAGGCGTGCCTGCCGGCGCTGGAGGAAGACACCTATTACTGGTCCGACCTGGTGGGGCTGCGTGTCCTTGATACCAGCGGAGCACTTCTGGGACGTCTGGTCGAGGTCATTCCCACTCCCGGCAACGACATATACGTGGTCAAGGGCATACAGGACGGACAGACCAGGGAAATGCTGATCCCCGCCATCGGCGACGTGATCCTGAAGGTCGACCTGGAAGGTAAGACCATGCTCGTGGATCCGCCGGAAGGGCTATAAGGCGGCTGGTGGAACCATGGACGTTTGCGTACTGACCCTTTTTCCTGAACTGTTCGACCCGTTCTGGAATCACGGCATTATCCGGCGAGCGGTTCAGGGGCAAAAAATAAAGCCCGTGACCATCAATATCCGCGACCATGCCAAAGGGCGGCACCGGATTACCGATGACCGGCCTTACGGCGGGGGTTGCGGAATGGTGATGAAACCGGAACCTCTGGCAGCGGCGCTGGCCGAAGCCAAAGCGGCGATGCCGTCGGCAACGACGCTGCTGCTTTCCCCGCAGGGACGGCGTTTCGATCAGGCCCTGGCGCTATCGCTGGCATCCGAGGATGGACTCATCCTGGTCTGCGGTCGCTACGAAGGTGTCGACGAGCGGTTTGTCGACCAGCATGTGGATGGCGAGATTTCGATCGGCGATTTCGTTCTTACGGGCGGTGAAGTCGGTGCCATGGTGGTGATCGATGCGGTGGCCCGACTGATACCCGGAGTGCTGGGAAACGATGAATCGGCCGGAAGCGATACGTTCTGTGACGGACTGGTGGAACACGCCCACTTTACGCGGCCGCCGACTTTCGAAGATGAGCCGGTGCCCGACGTGCTGATGTCCGGTAACCACCGGGAGATCGAGCGGTGGCGCAGGGAAACCGCCCTGATGCGGACGGTCATGAAGCGGCCGGACCTTTTGGCACAGCGGGATTTTTCTCCGCAGGAGCGGGATATTCTGGAAAAATGGCGCCGGGACATTGACAGGCTCATCGGCTAAACGGCTGTATGTCGCCCTGATTCACCATCCGGTGATCGACAAGAACGGGGAAACGATCGCTTCGGCGGTCACCAACCTGGACCTGCACGATATTGCCAGGGCGTGCAAGACTTATGGGGTCAACGGCTATTATGTCATCACCCCGTTAGAAGACCAGATGGTGCTGGTGAACCGTATCCTTGGCCACTGGATCACCGGCGTGGGGGGCAGGTACAACCCCACTCGACAGCAGGCGCTGGAACTGGTCCGGGTCAGGGCCACCGTCGCCGAGATGATCGGGGAAATTTCCGAAGCGGAAGGGTGTCGGCCTAAAACAGTGGCCACCACGGCCAGACGGCATGCGGGGAGCCTGTCATACCGGCGGTTGCGTGAAATGCTGGACGAAGCCGTACCGATCGTTCTGGCTTTCGGCACCGCCTGGGGACTTTCCGACACGTTCATGGCTGAGGCCGATTTCATACTGGATCCGCTGACCGGTGCGGGAACATACAATCATCTGTCGGTGAGATCGGCGGTGGCAATCATCCTGGACCGGGCGCTGGGTGGATGAACCTGAGTGAGACGCTGAATGCAGCTTTGAATCATAACATTATTATCGGGAGTTATCATGGAAATCATCAAGAACATCGAAAGAGAACAGATCCGAATGGATCTGCCCCACTTCAAACCGGGAGACACCGTCACCGTCCATGTGAAGATTCGCGAAGGCAACAAAGAGCGGATCCAGGCGTTTCAGGGCGTCGTCATCAGCAGGAAAAAAGGAATGGCCAATGCCACCTTCACTGTCCGCAAGGTCTCCTACGGTGTAGGCGTCGAAAGAGTCTTTCCGACGAATTCGCCCATCATCGACCGGGTCGAGGTGGTCACCCGCGGTCGGGTGCGGCGGGCCAAGATCTACTACCTGCGCAAACTGCGCGGAAAAGCGGCCAGGATCCGGGAGAAACGATTCAAATAAATCGTTACCACGGCCTACTCCCGCCCTTGGGCATTGCCGCCGATTTGACGGCAAACCAGCAAACGGTCGGATCACATGATATCAGACCTCTGGGCATTTGAAAAAAAGGCCCGTGACATGGGCCATCAGATCGTCGCAGGCATCGATGAGGCCGGCCGGGGTCCCCTGGCCGGCCCCGTTGTTTCTGCTGCAGTCATCCTGCCCGACGGTGCCGACCTTCCGGGGATAGACGATTCCAAAAAGCTGACACCGGCCACGCGCAACCGCCTTTACGACCGGCTGTATGCCGTTGCCAGTGCCATCGGGATCGGTGTGGTGGATCCGGTCGAGATCGACCGCATCAATATCCTGCAGGCCACGTTGCGTTCCATGACCATAGCGGTGGACAACCTGCAGCCCCGCCCGGACCATTTGCTGGTCGACGGTATGTTTACCATCGCTTCGGCGCTGTCCCAGCAGGCCATTAAAAAAGGGGATTCCTTGAGCATTTCCATCGCCGCCGCCTCCATCGTGGCAAAGGTCACCCGGGACCGGATCATGACCCAGGTGGACGACCTGTTTCCTGAGTTCGGTTTCTGCAGGCATAAGGGCTATCCCACCCAAATGCACCGGGCGGCCATCGTACGCCACGGATGCAGCCCCATCCACCGTCGGACGTTCAAAGGGGTGCGCGAGTACCTTTAATCGTTCATTGCTGATGGCGGTTAGCTGATAGAAACAGCCGACAATCCGGCATGCAGGATGGGGACAGCCGCTAAAACCAATCAAACGAATCAATCAACGAATCCAACTATGCTCAACCGGCAACAGCAATTCGGCAAACGGAGCGAACGCCTGGCCGCGGAGTTCCTTAAACGAACGGGTTATCGAATCCTCGAAACCAACTACCGATCCACGCTGGGTGAGATCGACATCATCGCCAGGGAGAAGGGAACCATTGTTTTCGTGGAGGTGAAAGCCCGCAACACGAGCCGGTTCGGCAGCCCCAAAGGTGCCGTCACCCCTGCCAAGCAGCGTAAAATATCCATGGCAGCCCTGGACTACCTGAAACGGTCCGGTCAGACCGAGGTCAGTGCCCGTTTCGACGTGGTGGCCATCGACACCGCGTCAGGGAAAATAGACATCGAGGTCGTCAAGAATGCATTTGCCCTCGCTTACGGATGACCGGGAACCGGTTCGATGCCCGGGCGGCCTGTATGTGGTGGCCACCCCCATCGGCAACCTGGAAGACATCACCCTGCGTGCCATCAAGACCCTGAATGGAGTGGATCTGATTGCCGCCGAGGATACCCGCCACACGGCCCGGCTGTTGTCGCACTATCGTATCCGCACCCCCCTGATCTCCTGTCATGAGCACAACGAACATCAGCGGACACCGGAACTGATCGATAAGATCCGGTCCGGTGCGTCAGTGGCCCTGGTTTCCGATGCCGGCACGCCCTCGGTCTCCGATCCCGGCTACCGGCTGGTGCGCGCAGCGGTCGAACACGGCCTGGATATCTTTCCCATCCCGGGCGTGTCGGCGGCGATCACGGGCCTGTGCGCATCGGGACTGCCTACGGATGCCTTCGTATTTTTGGGCTTCCCCCCCAAGAAGAAGGGGAAACGGATCGATCTGCTGGCGTCGCTGGCCGCTGAATCCCGGACACTGGTTTTTTACGAATCCCCCCGACGGGTGGCGGGTTTTCTGGATGAAATTAGCTCGGTGATGGGTGACCGGTCCGCGGTGCTGGCGCGGGAGATGACCAAGCTGCACGAGGAATTCATCCGCGGCACCCTTTCCGAAATCCGGGTCGTCCTGGCCGACCGTCCAGAAGTCAAGGGAGAGTGCACGCTGATGGTGGATGGCGCAGCAGCGGCAGTTCCAATCTCCGACGCCGACCTGGTCCATGCGCTTCGCGATGCGCTGGCTCAACCCGGCGCCCATCTGTCGGGACTGTCCAAGACCTTTGCCAAACAATACCGCCTGCCGCGAAAAACGGTCTACGAGATGGCCCTGACCATTCAAAAAGAAACCGACACGTCGGCCTGACGCCCATGACGCAAGCCGCTACCCAGATCTTTCCGGTGATTATGCCGGTCGCTGACGCCGACAAACGCCTCAAGGGGCGGGACAAGGTCAAAGCCCTGAGCCGTCTCGCCCGGTCGGCGCTGATGAGATCGTGTGAAAAAAGCGGGCTTCACCTGGACGCCTTTCCCAAAAGCGACACGGGCGTCCCCCTTCCGGTCGGCGGCGTCCACTGGTCGTTGACCCATAAATCCGACATGGTTGGCGGGGTGGCGTCCCTGCTGCCGGTGGGCATGGACCTGGAGACGATCCGGCCGGTAAACGACGCCCTTTTGGCCAAGGTGGCCGCTGAGGATGAGTGGCAACTGGTTGGCGGGGACAGACAGAAGGCCTTCTTCAGGTTCTGGACCGCCAAGGAGGCTGTGCTCAAGGCCGTGGGAAAGGGCATGGTCGGCCTGTCCCGCTGCCGGGTCGTGGCGATCGTCGATGACACACGCATGACCTTGACCTACGATGAGACCCCTTGGCCGGTGGCCCACTTCTGGTTCGACGGCCACGTGGCCGCCCTGACCGCCCATTACCTCCCGGTTTGCTGGACGCTGCTATAATCCGGATTGTCCGCCAGCCAGTCCATGGCAGAGGGCAGATTGCGAAAGACCTTGTAGGTATAAGGCAAGCCGGCCATCTGGGCGAAAGCGGCAAAGAGCTTGCCCAGGCCGATGTTGATGGTTTTGGATCCCACCAGGGCGACTTTTCTGACCCGTCCGTCTTCGGAGACCTGCTTCAAACTGCCGGCCAGGCCTTTCAATTCAGCCGTGGAAATGTTCACCCGGCCCGCCCGTGTAAAATCCCACAGTGACGTGTCGGTCTGCCCGCCGGTCATGTATGGTACCGCCTGCATGATAATCTCATTGGCCGTCACGTTGCCGGTGACCCTGAAAATGGTGCAGTTTCCCGCGTTTTCGATTGAAATCATCGTCCCTCCAACGTCTGGTGGATGGTGTCTGCCATTTTCCGTATCATCACTGCTCTGCCAACCGGGTTCCCCTGTAGGCCCGCCTGTCGATACCGAACCGTTTCAGTTTGTAGTGCATCAGCTGGGGGGAAATCCCAAGCCGGCGGGCAGCGCCGGCGGCATTTCCCCGGCTGGCGGCCAGGGCGGCCTGAATGCTGGCGATTTCGCTCCTGGTCTTCATCTCGGCGAGGGTCAGCTCCGAACGCGCGGGGTCCTTTGGCGATGCCGAAAAGGCGGGGGTGAACCGACGACCGCTGCGGTCCGCTGAACGTTCAGCAGACGGAACGCTTGCCTGTCGCCGTTTTTCTGTGAGAAGCGGTACCGCCAGGTGATGCATCTGGATGGTTGGTTCTTCGCCAACCATATTCATGGCCCCTTCGATGACATGCTCCAGTTCGCGCACATTGCCGGGCCAGGTGTAGCGGTTGAAGCGATCCGTCACATCCATGGCTATTCCCTTAACCTGCCTACCCAGGCGACCGTTGAATTCGTTCAGGAAATGGGTGATCAGCCGATCCAGATCATCCATCCGATCACGTAAAGGGGGAATGCTGATGAACACCACGGCCAGGCGGTAAAACAGATCGGCGCGCATCGAACCGGATTCGATGGCAGCCTGGGGGAGAACGTTGACCGAACTGACGACCTTCAGGTCCACATCGATCTCTTGCATGGCCCCTACCCGCCGGACTTTGCGTTCCTGGAGAAAACGAAGCAGCTTGGCCTGAAGACCCGGGGACATGGCATTGATCTCGTCGAGAAAAAGGGTGCCACCGTCGGCGGTTTCAAACAGTCCGACCTTTTCGATGGCGCCGGTGAAAGCGCCTTTGGATGTACCGAAGAGCAGGCCCTCCAGCAGGTTCTCGGGGATGGCCGCACAGTTGATGGCCACGTAAGGCCGGTCTTTGCGCGAGCTGTAGTTGTGGATGGATTGGGCGAACATCTCCTTGCCGGTTCCGGTTTCGCCGAAAACCATGATCGGTGAAGGGGAATCTGAGGCCAGCTGGGCGGCCTTCATCGCCGCCTGCAGATCCGTGTGGGCGCCAATGATGTCGCCAAAGGTATAGCGGGTGCCGTTCCCTTTGGGTTTCGCCCGGCCGATTACCGGTGATACGCCGAACGTGGAAACGGAGTGCGGCGGTCCGGTACGGCTGATGGCAGCAAGGGTTTGTTCGATATTCCTGTAGTCGGTGATATAGCAAATGGCGCCAATGAGGCGGCCTCCTGCACGCAGGGGATAGATGTTGTGGACGGAGTTGACCACTTTCCCCAAATGGGTGCGGTAATAACAGGCCAGGTTTTCGATGGCCCTGCCGGTTTTCAGGCAGGTCATGGTCGGGCTGGTTCCCTCATCGACCCGGTAAAGCGCGGTGACGGTCCGTCCGATGGCATCGTTGATCCTTAGATCGTCAATCCTGGCCTGGGTGTCATTCATGTAAAGGATGACGCCGTGGATGTCGGTGATGATGACCCCTTCATGAAATCGATCCAGTACCGGCACCAGGGACATCCTGGCGGGATCGACGGTCGGAAAAAGACGGTTGATTTCGGTTCGCTTCATGCACCGGTTTTAACCATAAGGCGTGACAAAAACAAGGGGTGGGGCAAAGGTGATGCGTGCGCCGGCATCATCGGCCGACCCGGTCCGGTGCTGTCCAGGCGTTCCGGCGAAGGGCGATGGCCCCTGGTATTATCGATTTACCGACGCCAACGCCGCTTCCAGTGCCGGCAGGATGTCGAACAGATCCCCCACCACATAGTAGTCGCAATTGCCCATGATGGCGGCGTTGGCATCGGTGTTGATGGCGATGATGGTCTTGGCGGTTTTCATGCCGGCAAAGTGCTGGATGGAACCGGAGATGCCCACGGCCATGTAAACTTTGGGGTTGACTTTGACACCGGTCTGGCCCACCTGCATGGCGTAGGGCACCCACCCGTTGTCTACGGCCACCCGGGAGGCGCCCACAGCGGCGTTGAGGTGCCTGGCGCAGTCGAAGAGCAGCTTGAAATTCTCGGCATTCTTCATCCCCCGTCCGCCGGAGATGATGATGTCCGATTCGGCCAGGTACTGGGACCCGCTTCCGTCGCTGCGGGTCTCGATCACCTCGAAGGCGCTGCCGTGATCCGCCGCAAAGGAGAAATCGACGATTTCCGCCGCTGCCGGCGCTTCCACAGGGGCGACGACATTGGCGCGCAGGCCGTAAATGAAATGCGTGCCGGTCATGGCGATGGCGGCGATGGTCTTGCCCGAATACTGGGAAGTCTTCACCCGGTGGGCGTCCAGGTCGATGTCGATGCAGTCCATGAGCAGGGGCGCATCCAGCCGGGCGGCGACGCGCGGCAGCAGCTCCCGGCCGGCCGGGCTGGTCAGGCCGATCAGTGTGGTGATGCCAATTTTCTGCATGGCCGCAGCCACTGCGGCGGCATGCACGGCAGGGTTCCAGCCGTTGCTGTCGGTGCGGATGTCGACGACGCAGGTCACCCCGTAGGCTTCCAGTGCGGCCTTGGCATCGCCGACCGATTCGTCCACAACCAGGGCCACCAGTTGACGGTTATCTGCACGGGCTGCGGTGGCCATACCGAAATTGGCCGGCTTGACCTGCCCGTCCTTGAACTCGATGAGCAATCCGATAGGTTGCATGGTCAAATCACCTTGGCTTCGTTCTTGAGGATGTCCACTATCTGCGCGGCGATTTCTGCAGCGCTGCCAGTAAGGGCTTTGGGGGTCCGCTGCTCGACAGCCGGCACCAGTTCCTGGATCTGCATACCGGCCGCCGGTTTGTCGATGGCCAGTTCGGCCAGGCCGATCTTTTTGACCGGCTTCTTGCGGGATTTGACGATGTCCGGGAACGTCGGGTAACTGGGGTTGTTCAGCCCCTTGCCGGCCCCGATCACGCAGGGAGCGGCCATGCGGTAAACGTCGATGGTGCCCGCTTCACGTTCGCATTCCACCGTCACGCCGTCGCTGTCGGCATCCACCTTGACCACGTTGGTGGCCACGGGCAGGCCCAGGTTTTGGGCCAGGCGGAACTGGGTCTGCATGCCTTCGCTGTCGATGGATTCCTTGCCGGTGAAGATGATCCAGGGGTTACCGTCCTTGCGAATGGCGGCGGCCAGGGCGCGGGCGGTGATGATGCTGTCGTGGTGTCGATCGGTCTCGATCAGAATGCTGCGATCTGCTCCCATGGCCATGGCCGAGCGCAAGGTATTCTCCGCGGCCGGTTTGCCCAGGCACACGGCGACGATCTCTACCTCGATGCCGGTCGCCTTGATTCTGGCGGCTTCGGTGAGGGCGTGCTCATCATAGGGGTTCACCAGCCAGGTGATTTTCTCGTTGATGGCGGTCTTGCCTTCGACGGTGATGGTGGCGGCGGAGTCGGGGACATGTTTGACGCAGACGTAAATGTTCATAGGTTTTAACTCGCCTGAATCCTATGCGAAAAGCTAATTGGTGAATATAACGCGATCATTTCGGGATCGCTATCTCAGTCGGTATCGGTATCGGCTCTTCTGCTCGGGCGATCTTCCGATTGCGTTCCCGATCCCGGGTGAACTGGCCTGCAACCAAAAACGGGCCTGCACGTGCAGGCCCGTTTTCAATTAGCAGCTATCAGTCCGTCTTTCAAGCGCGGCGGTCTTCTTAGCCATTGACCGAGAAGCTGGAGTTGTAGTTGATCTCGCGTTTGCGGGAAAAGAAACCTACATCCAGGGTCCGTCCGGTGTATTTCATCTTATACTGGAAGGGTTCCTTGTCGTGATCCAGACCCTTTTCACAGGCATCGATCAGTTCAGCCATCATGCGGCCCACCACTGGAGCGTTCTTGTACTGATTTCCGCTGGTGCCGACGGCCATGTAAAAACCGCCCAGGTCGGACTTGTCGTAGACCGGAATCCAGTCGTCGGAGCAGTCGTACAGGTCGACGACACCCTTGGGCTGGTTGGGCACCTTCAGGGTGGGGACGCGGCGTCCCAGGCGATAGCACTGGGCCTTCCACTGCTCTTCGGTGAGCTGGTTGTCCCGGCCGTGGCCGCCCTTACCGGCGTAGAACTCGTCCGGGTCCACCCACTCCTGCGGGTCGCATTCCGGGTCCTCGGAGCCGATGAGGTACATGTTGCCCACTTCCGGTCGCACGTAGCAGCCGATGTCGCCATCGCTCTGGTGGTAGCCGTCGTTGTAGTAATCGTAATCCTCGGGGGCGGGGCAGTACATCACCTCGTGGCGCAGGGCTTTGGTTTTGATGTTGCAGCCTTCCCAGACGCCGGGGGCCATCTGGTTGATCTTGAAAGAGTGGGGGCCGGCGCAGTTGACCACGACGGGGGCGTCGATCTCAGTGCCGTCAGCGAGGGTAATGCCCTGTACCTTGCCTTCGGCCGCGCGGATTTTGACCACTTCGGCGTTGAACATGAACGTGGCGCCCTTGGCTTCGGCGGCGCGCATGATGTTGTGGGCGGACAGGGCCGGGTCGTTCACATACCCCCCCTCGGGACAGAACAGGCCGCCTTCGAGCATCTTGGTGGGATCTTCCCAGAAGGCCGGATCCTCGGGTCGTTTAACCGGCCAGAACTCGTGCAGGTCGAGCACGGGGATCATTTCAAGGATCTCATCGTTGGTCAATTCCTTATACTGGACGCCCACGGCATCGTAATGCTTTTTAACGTTCTGCCACTTGTGCCCCTGGGATTTGATCAGCAGCGATCCCGTGTTCATGAACTTGGCCAGGCCCTTTTCGTCTTTGACGTGGTCCAGGTAGTTCTCCCAGTCCAGCCAATACTTGAATCCCTCGTAGGCGAAGGCCACACCGTCTTCGGTGGAGTAGTGGGCGCGGACGATGGCGCATGAACCGGCCGTAGAGCCCTCACCGGCATCGGGCAGTTTGTCCACGCTCATGGTTTTGTAGCCCATTTTGGAAAGCTCGTAGGCAATGGGGGCACCGATCACCCCGGCCCCGATGATAATGGCGTCATACTTTTTGGTCATGGTTTCCTCCGTCAAGTGATATGCGTAAAAGTTCGTTCAAGATGAATCGGGTAAGGCTTCATAAAATACAAATGCAAAATAAACGCCGCAAATAAACTAAAGCTGATTTTTTTCTGATGATATCTTGAAATAAGTTATATTTTAATGATTACAGGTGATTAAATTGGTGTCGCGATGAATGACCTACCCTGTGCCATGGCGACGCCGACAAAATGTAAAAAAAATTAAACTGAAAAGAAAAAAAATTTTCTATTTGATGGAAAACAATTTTTCACTTTTGCCCGAACCGCCGACAGTGAACGCTGGCACGCGTTCCCGCTGGACAACGAACTAAGCGGGTGAAACATACCATCGCCGCTCCAGGACCTCGTTCGGTGATGCCGATCGGTGCGATATCCGGAGCACACCTTAACTACCCCTGAAGGCCGTTAATCCAGGTGGTAAAGCGGTTTTCGCCGGCCGGCCGCAGCCCGAGCGCAGACCCGGCTTCCAGTACGGCGTGAATCATGCTGTCGCCGTATCCCCGGCTGCATGTCAGCACGAACCCGCCGCTGCCGTCGGCCGCCTTTTCCAGGGTGACGATCTGGCAGGGCACGTGACAAAAGGGGCCCTGGTAAAGAAAGGGTGCCTGCTTGGCCGGGTCCAGAAAGTCCAGCGCAGTCAGCTTTTCGGCGATATGAAACGCCTTGGGGCCGAACAGGGCCAGAAAGACCGTGGATTCGGTGACATCGGTGTAGCCTGCAAAATCGGGCAGGGACGGCGCCGCTTCACCTAAATGGTAGATGGAGGCCTGGGTGCGGTTCATGCGGTTGACCAAGGTGTCGTTGGCAAAGGTGCACGAACCCGGCGCTTCCGGCACGTCCAGGTCGCAGGGCCGCTGCTCAGCGACCTTGCTGTCCTGCAGGTCCCAGCGGGTCTTGTGGGCCAGGTCCACCAGCCAGGGACCCTGGCCCTCTTCGTCGTATTCCAGTGCCACGGTCCAATTGTCACGCACCTCGGTGCTGCGGGGGCTGACTTTGAACTGCACCGGCGATTGTCTTTTAATTTCAGTCATGACAGCTACCTCATATCTTGTACAATAATCGTTTTATAGAGAGATCAGGTGGTTATCGTAGTTTTAAGTGTTAAGTGGTGGATCGGGTCTATTTCTTGTCAAAATCGATAGAATTCATTTGCTTAACACTTAACACGGGCAACCTAACACTGAGATTGATTGTATCTTAATTAGGATTTCATGCGTTCGCCTTTGGGATCATAGAACGGCGTAGCAACCACCCTCGCATACAGCCGCACGCCGTTGCATTCATCTTCGAATATTTCCAGCCGGGTGCCGATGTCCGCCAACTGGGACTCAACCAGGGCCATCCCCACGGCCTGGCCGGTGGAAAAGCTCTTGCGCATGGTGGCCACGTAGCCGCGAACCTTGTTGTCCACAATCAGCGCGCCGTCGCGGGCGGGCCGGTTGTCGTCTTCCATGCGGATGCCCACCAGTTTGAGCCGGCCGGCATCTTTTTCGGCCTGGCGCAGGGCCACGGCCCCCACGGTCTTGGCATCGGCCTTTTTGCGGTCCCAGAGAAAACCCAATCCCAGATCCAGCAGGTTGGTGCGCTGTTCGGATTCGGAGCCGAGAATGACGTGGCACTTTTCCATGCGCAGCACGTTCTGGGCTTCCACGCCGAAGTTGCGGATGCCGAATTCGGCACCGGCTTCCTTGAGCATGTCCCAGACCGCCTGGGTGTAGGAGGCGGGCACGTGCAGCTCGTATGAGAGCTCGCCCACGAATCCCAGTCGCATGGCCCGCACGAAAACGGTATCCGCGATCGAGAACTCCTGGTACCCGGAGAAGGGAAATGCCTCAGTGGAAAGATCGACGTCGACGACCTTGGCCAGCACCTTGCGGGCATTAGGCCCCGAAATGTTGATCACGCCTAATGCGTCGGTCAGGTTGACCAGGGCGAAATTCCAGCCGTCGAAACGGGTATGATAGCGGATCCACTCCACGGTCTGGCCGGCCCTGGCGGAAGAGGTGGTGAAGTAGTAGTCGTTTTCTCCCAGCTTGACCACCACGCCGTCATCGATGACGCAGCCGTCGTCGTTGCACATGGCCGAGTATTTGATGCGGCCTTGTTTGACCTTGCTCATGTCCGACACGTAGACGCGCTGCAGGGCCTTTAAGGCATCGGGACCGTGGATGCGGAACTTGCCCAGGGTCGAGCCGTCCAGCAGACCCACGTTGTTGCGCACGTTGAGGATCTCTTCCTTGCAGTCGAAATCCTCGGAAAAGTACCTCGCCCGCTGCCAGACACCGATGTTGCGGAAGATGCCGCCATCGGCAATCTGCGAGTCGTGCAGCGGCGTGTGCTTGAACATGTGGTGGTTGTATCCGGCATAGGTGGCCAGGAAGGTGGGCACCAGCGGCGGACGCACCGTGGTGGGCACCGGCGTGTTGATCGAAGCGGTGTACTTGGCCACGAACAGGGGCAGGTTGTGCCCCGGAATGCCGCCTTGACCCGGGCCGGTGCCGGCCGAGGTGAAGCGTTTGATCAGTTCAGGGACATCGAAACCCATCTCGATGGCCTGTTTGATATTCTTGATGGTGGTGTCTTCGTCGAAGCAGATGAAGCTCTTGCGGCCCTTGACCGGTGCGGTGACCAGCTTGCAGCCGCGCTCCGGGCCGGGTAGGACCGATGCGGCCCTCTCGGCGTCGGCGACGGCCGTGCCCATGTCCGCACCGGCGGCAGCCGCCGCCTTGAGGCCGGCCAGGCGGCCGGAGGCTTCGATGGCGGCAGGGTTGTTGACCCCGGTCAGACGGCCGGCGGGAAACATTTTTTCGGGCAGCGTCGTCGGCAGGAAATACCCCGTGTGGCTGTCGTAGCCCATCTTGGCCTGAGCCAGGATGAAGGGGCCGGTCACGGGCGTGAGGCCGGCGGAAGCCACCAGCAGGTCACAGGGGAACTGGCGTTTGACGGTG